>DAOWFP010000054.1 GCA_030637895.1 Bacteroidota bacterium
GCCCTGGTGCCCGGTGAGTTCTATACCTTGACCTTTAAGCTTCAACCCGACGATCAAATCATCCCCAAAGGACAGAAGATTGGCCTGATGATCTTCTCAAGCGACAGGGAATTTACGCTTTGGCCTGAACCCGGAACAGAGCTGACCGTAGATCTGGACGCCACCAGCATAAGTCTGCCTGTGGTGGGAGGAAAAGCCAGCATGATGAACGCCTTCCCTGAATAAGCAAAGTGCTTAGCTTGGCAAACAACCTAAGCACTTTTTCTATACATTTATGTCTTCATGATAAAACAGATCTACAGATTTCTTAATCCCAGGTTTCAAAACCTCTTTTTAGAATATAAAGTTAAGCTTAAACCAAGGTACGGACATGGATTGCCGGCCCATCCGGAGCTGTATAATATCATCGATGCCAACCGGGAAACATACATTAAGCTACTCCAAAAAGCCCTGAGATATAAAAAGAATATCTGGACTATCCGGGACTCGAAAACAGAAACAGATCCTACCTTACCTGCATGGAACAACGGTTACTTGCCCGGACTGGATATTATCGGGATTTACACCATGCTTGCACGCTTCAAGCCCAAAAGGTATATTGAGATTGGGTCCGGCAATTCCACCCGGATAGCACATAAGGCCTTTATTGAACAGAACCTGAGTACAGAGTTCATCTCCATCGACCCGAAACCCAGGGTGGAGATCGATCAGCTGCCCAACAGGATTTTACGTAAGCCCTTTGAAAACATTGGCTTTGATATCGTCAATGAATTGAACGCTAATGATGTTCTTTTTGTAGACAACTCACATCGGATCTTGCCCAATTCTGATTCAATGGTCTTTTTCCTTGAGATTCTGCACAGGTTAAAAAGAGGGGTCATTGTACATATCCATGATATTTACCTGCCCTATGATTACCCCCAGTTTATGTGCGACAGGTTCTACTCAGAACAATATGGTCTGGCCTGCTATCTGCTGGCCAATCCGGATAGATATGAGACCATTCTGCCCAACTATTTTATTTCGGAGGACAAAGAGCTTTCTGAACTGATCGCTCCCATCTGGGAAAATGAAAATCTAAAAGATGTGGAGCGGCATGGAGGTTCCTTCTGGATCAGAATTGCACAGTAGCATAGTCCTACCTAATGATGTAAGACGAAGTTAATGGAAAAGATATAAAAGATCCAAACAATGAAAAAAGAGTCCGGAGCGATCCTATTGATCGCAGCAGTCATTTTTCTCTTCGCATCTCCACTTAGTGGCCAGCAAACCCTGGCTGAAAAACTGGGCTATGCTGCCGATGCCAAGCTCCTTAGTGCATGCCGATGATATCGGCCTTGCACAATCGGTTAACGATGCCACCAACAAAGCTTTTGCAAGCGGAGGAATTACTTCGGGCAGCATCATGGTTCCGTGTCCCTGGTTCGTAGATTTTACTGAACATTTTAAGAGTCATCCTAACCTGGATGTGGGGATCCATATCACCCTTACTTCCGAATGGGATTACTATAAATTTGGCGGGGTATTGCCTTCCACCGAAATTCCCAGTCTGCTCGATGAAAACGGCTACTTCTACCCCACCACAGAAGAAGTTGGACAGCATGCCGATCCTCTTGAGGCTGAAAAGGAAATCAGGGCGCAGATCGACCGGGCCATCGCCTATGGGATCAAACCCACCCACCTGGACACCCATATGGGTAGTGTGCTGGCCAAACCGGAGCTGGTACAAATTTATATGAAGCTGAGCAAGGAATATAATATCCCTGTTTTTGCGCCCCGTATGATGCTTTTTGCAATGCCCGAAGAGATAAGGGATTTGGTCAAAAAAGAATATGTCCTGGTGGATCGCATGTTTATGCTTGATGTGGAGGGTCCCGATGCATCATGGGAAGAGGAGTACGGGAAAATGATTGAAAAAGTAAGCCCCGGACTGAACGTGATGATTGTTCACCTGGCTTATGACAATGCAGAAATGCAGGCGGTTGCCATCAACCATCCTGCATTTGGAGCGACCTGGAGAGAAAAGGATCTAAACTATGTCCAGAGCCAGACCTTCCATGATCTGTTAAAGGAAAAAGAAATTCAGCTGGTCACCTGGAAAGAAATTGGTTCACTGAAGTAATCCTCTGGCCCTTATTATTGCTGAGCCGGATATCCTCCTTCAGGAATTCCATCTTTTGAGGCTACTGCATGGTACATCACTGCAAAGGCCGTGGAAATCCACATCACTGAAACGAAAACGCCAACAAAGAGGCAAATAAGACCAAGTATTACAATCGGTATGGCCAGGAGGCCCATAAGGAAGATTTGCCATCCGTATCCGCGGGTCATGTCCCAGCTTACCCGGAGTGCATCCATGACATCCATTTCGCGATCCACAATCAGAAAGGGGACAAAAGCCAAACGGCAGGCAAATATGATACCGGGAACAATCAGCATGACAAATCCCAATCCCACAATGATACCTACCACAATATTGGCAATAACTGCATTCCAGTAGTTTCGCTGAAATACCACAAAGATATCCCTGACCTCAATGCGTTCTCCACGAACTGCTTTCAGGAATACCCATTGGGCACCATATTGAATGGGGCCAGCGACAAAGACTCCATAGACAATCCCAAAAAATACCAATGGGACCAGGAACCATTCGAAAGAATCGACTTTCCACTGTATAACTCCCATTGGTCCGCTCAATATCATATATACAATGGAGATCACCAGGAGTTCCACAAATGAAGCCATAAGTACCTTCCATCCGACAGAGTAAGATTTTCCTGCATCGGGATAGAAGTCGTATTGTTCATTGTTAAATATTGTTACCATGATTTTGAAGTT
The DNA here is from genome assembly GCA_030637895.1 of Bacteroidota bacterium. GTDB lineage: Bacteria > Bacteroidota > Bacteroidia > Bacteroidales. The sequence continues at coordinate 2,839 of DAOWFP010000054.1, forward strand.
TAGATTTGTTACCAAAAGTATGGCAAGAGGAGTTCTATTCCTTCAGACTTTGGTAGTGTTTTTAAAAATCCAACTATAGTAGGAATCTCATTCCGACTATACTTAAGTAGGATTTTCTATTCTCATTAAAACTCTACCGTCCAAATGTTGTATATTAGAATTCCGAATAAATATTATGGCTGAAGCCTGGCGTCTCATATTACTGTTAATACCACTTATGGCTGGTGGCATCTCCATCTTTTTCGCCTTTCGATTGATGAAGCGCTACCGAATTGCTTTTACCAGCAGTTTCTTTTACTACATGGTCTTTCTCTATATTTTTGGCACTTATAGTTTGGCCGGAGCCGGAATACTTGAGCAACTGCTAACCAGGATGGAGATCGATCTGAAGGTGATCCACTCCGCCAGACTTTATGCCATATTTCTCGGCATCCCCTTCCTGGCGCTGGCTAAATTTATGTTTCTCCGGAGTATCACGGAGTTCTTCCAGAAAAAACCTGCCACCGCTTTTACAATCTTTTACTTTCTGTGTCTCACTGCCGTATTTGTAATATTCGGGGTATACATGATACGAATAACGTACTTTGACCTGGGAGAATACCGGGACTTTATTCTCCTTCAACGTTGGATATTTATTGGTTTTATATGGGCCACCTATCTTTCAACCTATCTCTATATACTTTTCTTTTCTGCAGAAATATCCGACCTCCCGGCAAAAAAACACATCAGGATTTTCGGCGCCTGGTATCTTGCATTTATGGTGCTGTGCATAACTCCCCTGGCATTGTCGGGCTACCATGCCATCTTTCGGCAGGTGTTTTTACTGGTATTTCTCTCCTGGCACCTGATCCCCATCCTATTTTTGAATGTTTACCTGAACAAATATCAGGAACCGGAACGTACGCTTCCGGATGATTTTGAAACCAGCTTACTCGCCTTCACCGAAGAGCATGATATATCCAAAAGAGAGAGTGAGGTGGTTCGCCTCATATGCCGTGGCCTCTCCAATCAGGAGATCAGTGAGACCCTGTTTATCTCACTTCAGACAGTGAAGGATCATACCCACAGAATCTTTGTGAAAACTGGGGTACGAAACCGGGTTCAGCTTAGCAACATGATCAGGTAAAACAGTGAAGTAATGAACAAAAGAGCAGAGGTAATCTCTTATCTGAACGATCTAAATATCCCCTTCGAACTTCATGAACATCCCCCGGTGCCTACGGTAGAAGAGGCGCTTCCCTACTGGAAAGACATTGATGCTGCACATTGCAAAAACCTCTTTTTCAGAAACCACAAAGGCAACCGTCACTACCTGGTTATCCTGGAGCATCGCAGGCAGCTTAATATCAAAGACCTGGAGCAAAAACTGAAGCAGGGCAAAATCTCATTCGCCTCCCCCAAACGAATGGAGCGCTACCTGGGTCTAAGTGCAGGATCTGTCTCGGTATTTGGTATTATCAATGATCATGAAAATCATGTTCGCCTTTTTTTAGATGAAGCCCTTCAATCGGCAACACGTATCAGTTTTCACCCCAATGAAAACAACGCAACCCTTGTGATCTCATTTGCGTCTTTCCTTAGATTCCTTGAAACAAGCGGCAACTCCTACGAGTTTATCGCCCTGTATGAAGATGAATAGTTTAACGAATCACCCTATTTTTCTAACTTGCAGCCGGAATTCATAAACCTAAGATATCATGACCATAAAAATAGCAATTCCTCTTGTGATCCCTTTGTTACTCCTTCAGGCATGCCAGGAGGAGCCCGATCCCATACCCGACACCATCGATACCTACCAGAGTTACTACAACTATCTCCTGGAACCATATCCGGTACAATGGGAAATTGATGATGAAATCATTGGTACCGGACACGAATACGGAATTCCGGCCCAAGCCATTATTTCCCTGGATTCGGTTGAACAGGAGCTGCATATCCAGACCCGGGATTCCGAGAGCGGCCTGTGGTTAGATAGCCTCTCCCACACCATGCACGAGTCTGGAGCTTACATGATTGCCCTCCTTGGTTCCGAAGAAGAGCCTCATCTTATGTGTGAACCAATGGATACCCGGCCTCCTGCTTCGGGCATGATCAAACTCCGCTTCCTGCATACAGGGCCTGTCCTGGGGCTGGTAGATATATATATTGGCGGGGACCTGGCCGAAAATAAAGTGCTTTCAGGAGTGGATTATACCTTTGTTACCGAATATGTTGAGGCCACGGAGGAGAATCTATGGGAAGCCGTGATTGTTACACCTGCCAACACTCTTCCAGCCGACTCCACCATCTTGTCCTATACAGTTAATACTATTTTTCGTACCGGATGGATTTATTTATGTACCATCGGACATAGTGAAAACTCCATTGAATCCTCCTACCAGATACAGGTAGATGATCAACCTGTAAATTAAATTACGGAACGATATTTGTACCAATCCTTAAACCAAAACAAATCATGGAAAAAAGAAATATGAAACAGCATGTCTCCTTTGTGGGAGCATTGCATATTGGATTCGGTTTACTCGGTTTAGCCGGTGCCCTGGCCATTTTTTTTGGATCCCAGTTTCTTTTCGAGCTGGTAGAACATGAACCCATCGCTCAAAAGGTACTCTCCTTTGTTGGAAACTCTGTTGCACTGATTCTAGTGTTTTTCAGCTCACTTGGAATTATTGGCGGAGCCGGACTGTTTTCTTTCAGGCCCTGGGCCCGCATCCTGGTGATGATCGTTTCGGCCCTGAACTGTCTCAACGTTCCCATTGGTACTGCCAAGGGAATCTATTCATTATGGGTACTTATGCAACCCGAAACCATTGAACTATTTGAAAATTCAAATCAATCCTGATTATATGAAAAAGCTATTGATCCTTTCTATTCTGTTTTCCACTGTATTTTTTTCATGTGCTGACGAACCAGAACCTGAGCCTGAAGTTATTCGTGCCTATTGCTATTTCTATCATTTCATTCCGACTCTTGGGAGTGTTATCTGGGAAGTAGATGATAGTGAGGTACCGGACGAGAAGCTTTACGCGTCTCAATTTCTAGGTTCGATACAGCTTGAGACAGCTACTGAAGAGATTGCTTTTACGGTGAAACACGCCGGGACCAAAGAGGTGCTTATAAGCCAGCTCTTTCAACTGGAACAGGATAAATACTACACTATAGTCGCCTATGGTTCGGAAGATGATCCTTCGCTGCTTATTCGGGAGATCGATACTAGTGAACCACAGTCCGAACAGGTAAAATTCCAGGTCCTTCATTCAGCTCCATTGCAAAACTCCATCGATGTGTATATGGGAGGAAGCACCCCGGACAAAAAGGACGTTTCGGATCTGGCCTACTTAAGCTTAACTGATCACTTCGAAGTGAAAGACTATGATGCAAGAGCAGCAATTATCGTTTCAGCACATAGTGAAGAGTATAACCAGGATAGCGTATTGATCACCTCGATTTATAATGAAGAGATCGTATCGCGGGCAAGCTACTTCTCAGTCCTTGCTCCCTCCACTTATGAACCCTTATCCGATCTAACCCTCTGGATGTACATCCTTCCGCTTGAATAACAAAGAGGCCTGCTCCGGGGAGCCTGCCTCTTCACAAGTATAGTGCTATTTACTTATCTAATAACGTACGCGTTCGGTATAATGCGTATGTAACAATTCATGGGATTTATGTCCCAGAGGTTCGCCCAAAAACTCCTTGTAGATCCCTATGATCTCGGGATTTTCGTGCGATTTCCGGATCTCCATAGACATATCCTCGGCATAGATTGCTTCGGTCCGTTTCTTACGTATTTTCTCATTGGTGGGAATGGGTTGTCCACCACCTCCCAGGCATCCTCCCGGACAAGCCATCACCTCAATGAAATGGACATTGATCTCACCGCTTTTCACTCCATTCATGAGCTCTCTCGCATTGACCAGTCCATGCGCCACCGCACACTTCAGCTCCACGCCATTGAGGAAGCTCCACTCCTCTTTGCAATCCTCGATCATCACCGAAGCCTGTCTCACACCTTCCATGCCGCGGACAGGGATTATATTCAATCCCTCAAACGGAACTTCGCGCCCGGTTACTAATTCATAAGCAGTCCGGAGTGCAGCCTCCATCACACCCCCTGTGGCGCCAAAAATAACACCCGCTCCTGAGGAAACTCCCATGATACTGTCATACTTGTCCTCCTTTAGTTTACCAAATTCCACACCCGCCTGCTTGATCATTCTTGCAAGCTCCCTGGTGGTTAGTACATAGTCCACATCCTTATAGCCACTGGAACGCATTTCGGGGCGATCAGCTTCATATTTCTTTGCCGTACAGGGCATAATGGAAACACTGACGATATCTTTTGGATCCAGATTACGTACCTGGGCATAGTAAGTCTTGGCCAGGGCTCCGAACATTTGCTGTGGCGATTTACAGCTAGAGACATTGGGAAGATATTCCGGGAAGGTATGCTCAATAAATTTGATCCATCCTGGCGAACAGGAGGTGGTCATGGGCAATGCCACTCCGGGATCTTTATCTACCAATGCTCTCTTCAGCCTGGTCAGTAGTTCGGTTCCCTCCTCCATAATGGTGAGATCGGCCGTAAAATCTGTGTCCAGCACCGAATCAAATCCAAGGCGCTTCAGGGCAGC
>DAOWFP010000138.1 GCA_030637895.1 Bacteroidota bacterium
CTGAAAAGCATTAACTTCGCTCCGCTTTTAAAAGCCCAGTTTATAATAGATAAGTCACGCTATGTGGCATAGTTCTTAAATTAGTTAGAAACACATTGCCCAGGTGGCGGAATTGGTAGACGCGCTGGTCTCAAACACCAGTGATAGCAATATCGTGCCGGTTCGATCCCGGCTCTGGGCACAATCCTCAAATAATGTCAGAGCATACCACACGCACAGGAGAGAAGCAACTGGCCATAGACAAGCGCTATTTGAAGATGGCCAGAATCTGGGCGTCCAACTCCTATTGCATTCGAAGGCAGGTGGGTGCCCTGTTGGTTAAAGACAAGATGATCATCTCAGACGGGTACAATGGTACTCCGGCCGGATTTGAAAATGAGTGTGAGGATGATCATGAAACCACCAAATCCTATGTGCTGCATGCCGAAGCAAATGCTATAACAAAGGTGGCTAAGTCCAATAACAGCAGTGAGGGTTCGACACTTTATATCACCACCTCGCCCTGCATGGAATGTTCAAAACTGATCATACAGTCGGGAATCATCAGGGTGGTATACCAGGAGAAATACAGGATCACCGATGGTCTGGATCTCCTTGAAAGAGCAAAAATAGAGCTGGTTCATCTGCTAGAAATAGAGAACTAGTTTTTAAAGATATTTAAGAGGGAAGGGAGCATGATGAATAAGAGAAACAGACTGATTGTTTTTATGCCTTTGATTGTCAGTATTACTCTGATAATCGGGATTTTTCTGGGCAACTGGATTACCACTATCCGCATCAGGAGTCTTGTTTCGGACGAAATCAGCAATCAGAGATTTTCCATCCGTCCCGGGAACAACTCAGGATCGGGTTTTTCCCTGACTCCAAAAGGGAGTAAAGTCACATCGGCCCTCCAGTATATCCTTAATGCATATGTGGATACCGTCAGCATAGGCAACCTGAACGAAGCGGTTATGCCCGCACTGGTTGACAATCTGGATCCGCATTCCATCTATATTCCAGCCACCGATTTCCAAAAATTTTCTGAACCCCTCATGGGAAACTTCAGTGGTATTGGAGTCTCCTTCAATATGACCGACGACACTGTGGCCATTATCAATACCATTCCAAACGGTCCGTCTGAAATGGTTGGAATCATGGCCGGTGACAGGATCATCATGGTGGATGACTCTGTGGTGGCCGGAGTTAATATGCCCAGCAACGATATCGTTAAAATGCTAAAGGGGCCCAAAAATACCCAGGTGAAGGTAACTGTTTACCGAAGGGGAGAAAAAGCACCCATCGATTTTGAAATCACTCGCGACGACATCCCCATCTACAGTGTGGATGTGGCCTACAAAGTGAATGAGAATACCGGTTATATCAAGATCAGCCAGTTTGCACAGACCACCTACCATGAATTTATGCAGGCCGTCGAAAGGCTTAAAACACAGGGTGTTGAGAAACTGATTATTGATCTCCGCAGAAACGGAGGAGGAATTATGGATGCTGCAACCATGATCGCTGACCAATTCCTGGAAGAGGGACAACTGATTGTGTATACAGAGGGGCGCACCAGGCCACGGGAGAATGATTATGCCTCATCCAGGGGGATTCTCAAAAACGATATAGTAGTGGTTCTGATGGATGAGTCCAGTGCCTCGGCCAGTGAGATCCTTGCAGGTGCCATCCAGGACAATGACAGGGGTCTGGTTATCGGACGAAGGTCCTTTGGAAAAGGGTTGGTGCAGGAAGAAATGCGCTTTGCTGACGGCTCGGCCCTCCGGCTGACGGTTGCCCGTTATTATACCCCCACCGGAAGGAGCATTCAGCGCTCCTATGAAAACGGAAAAGACGACTACTATCACGATTTTGCCGAGCGATTCAGTCGTGGTGAATATGAGTATGAGGACAGCATTAAATTTGATGATTCCCAAAAGTTTGTCACCCCGGGTGGCAAGATTGTATATGGTGGCGGTGGGATCATGCCGGATGTATTTGTTCCGCTCGATACCACCGGAGCATCGGAGTATTATAATAAGATCCGGAGTCTTGGACTGATGTACCGCTTTGCCTTCTACTATACAGATATTCACAGGTCTTCTTTGGATCAGTTCAGCACCGCCCGCGATATTGAAGGCTACCTGGATGACCAGGATCTGTTGCCCCAGTTTATCAAATATGCCAGTGGAAAAGGAGTACCACCCGATTATAAGGATATCAGGATCTCCGAGCTGGTCCTTCAAAAGACCATCAAGGCCTATGTGGCCAGAAACATCATCGATAACGATGGATTCTACCCCATTATCGCAGATATTGACGAGACCCTGAAGGTGGCCATTGATACCATCGCCACACTCTGATTTTAAATCCTTTTAAACCTTTTTCATTATTCATTATCAAAGAGGCAAATGCAATTGCTATTTGTCTTACTTAAAATAAATTGATATGAATACAAGAAATATGAAATTAGCAGGAGCCCTGCTTTTTGGGATCCTGATAAGTACAGCAGTCAACGCCCAGTCGCACCGTCAGGGTGGACAGGGACAGGGATATGGTGCAGGTGAGGGTTACAATGGTATGTACCGTCATGCATCACTGGATCTAACGGAAGAGCAGCAAACGGAAATCACCACGCTGCGTACCACCCACTATAAGGCGATCACCCCCCTGAAGAATAAAATGGTAGAACTGAAGGCCAGGGAACGTACCCTGCTTTCGGAGGAGACCGTGGATATAAAGGCGGTTAATAAGACCATCGACGAACAAACCGATCTGACAAACAAAATGCGGAAACTTCAGGTTGAACAACAGGTGGCCGTGAAGAGCCTGCTTACCGACGAACAGGTAATGAAGATGCAGCAGCGCAGGCAATTTGCCAGCCGGGATGGTTTCCATGGAAAGGGTGGCCACAGAGGTGACAGAGGTGACAGAGGTGACAGAGGTGACAGAGGTGACAGAGGTAAGGGCGGTTCCGGTGCTAAGGGTATGAGCCGGGGCTACCGGGGAATATAATATGCTTAGTGAATACAGCCAATAATGGGCCTGTCGGAATTGATCCATATGGATCATGATCGGCAGGTCTTTTTTATTATTAGCTGCCAGGTAGAGCCTGTAAGAAATCCATAAACTCCTTAACAACATGCTCCTGCTCCTCCATAAAACCCATGTGACCGCTGTTTTCCAAACGAAGCACCCGGGCGTGGGGAGCAAGGGATACCAGCTTTTCGAATACCCCCACCGGGATATAGTTATCTTTCATTCCGCCAATTAACAACAGAGGTAAGACCGCATTCTTTAGAACAGCCGTACGATCGGGCCGCTCCTTCATTCCGTTCAGCAGGGCAATCATCCCTTCATCCGGAGACCTTAATGCCATATGTTTTAAGCGCTCCACCTCTTTAGACATGCTATCCAGGTTCTCCAGGGCAAAAGCCTTGGGGATATTGACCAGAACGATCTGCCTTTTTTTTCCGCAGAGCACCAGGCTGATCTCCCGCTCGCGCATATCACGCTTCTCTTTCGTATCTGCAAAAGGGGTAGAGTGAACAAGGGCATAAGCGGAAAGTTTTTCCGGAAACAGATCTGCAAAAGCCAGGGTCACATATCCACCCATGGAGTGGCCGGCAAGAAATACTTTATGGATCCCTTCCGCCTCAAGAATGGCCTTCACTGCAGTTGCAAGCTCATCCATGGTGTGCACTTTTCCCCAGCCACCCGATGCCCCATGACCGGGAAGATCCGGAACGATAAAGCGGAACCCCGGGGGGAATTGTTCGGTAAAATGGTGCCAGATATCACCACGCTCCAGGTATCCATGCAAGAGGACAATGCACTTGCCTTCACCATGATCTGAGTAGCCTACATCGCATCCCCTGTAACTTATTTTCTTTTCCATGTTCCTTTAGGGCTTTCTGCTCATCAATTCTTCAATCTCATCCGCTTCAATAGGTATATCTTCCATCAGGTCGACCGGCCCATTGTCCGTGATTAATATATCGGTCTCAAGCCGTATTCCCAGCTTCTCATCCGGGATGTAGATAGCAGGTTCACAGGTGAGCACCATTCCCTCCTCAAAAGGCCTTGAACGGTCGAAGGGATCATGTACATCCAATCCCATGGAATGAGATGTGCCATGCACAAAAAAGTTTTTCCAGAGTGGTTCCGCACCTGTATGAGAGTCCACATCCTCCCGGGAATAAAGCCCCAGGGCAATATGCTCCTCCTCCCATAATTCTCCAACTGCCTCATGAAAATCGCTCATCAATGTACCCGGAACCATCAGATCCCTGGCTTTCCTGAAGACCCTGAGTACCGCATCATAGAGCAAACGCTGTCGCCTGGTAAATCGTCCGCTTACCGGAATGGTACGGGAACAGTCGGCAGCATAGTGATTCACCTCGGCTCCAAAATCCATCAATAACAACTCTCCCTCCCTGCAAAGACAGTTATTCTCCACATAATGCAGGGTCAGCGCATTCTTCCCACAGGCCACAATGGGTTCAAAGGCATGTCCCTCCGCCCCTGAGCCAATAAATTCTCCTATAATCTCCGCCTCTACCTGGTATTCATAAAATCCGGGCTCCACCTTCTTTAGCACCCTCAGGAAAGCTGAACGGGTGATGGCAGCCGCCCTTCTGATCTCCTGGATCTCCTCCGGCTGTTTGATCATCCTGAGACCATGCAGCATTGGGGCCAGGGATTCTTTGTTTTGATATGGAATGGTCCCGATTTCATGATCAGCATAAACCATGGAGGCAATGGGGACCAATATGTGAAGAAAGGCTTCCTGTTCGTCCAACCATCTTACCTGGCCGATTCCGGAAAGTGACTTAGCTTCTTCCGGGCCAAGGGTCTGCCCCGTCCATAACTCGGATTTGAGGGTGGGTCTTTTGATAAACAGAATCTCCCTTAGTTCGGGATCACTCTGGTCAGGAGAGAAGGCAAAAATACACTCTTCCAGGTTGATTCCGGTGAGATAGAAAAAGTCAGACCTCTGCCTGAAAGGGTAAAACTGGTCTCCGTTTCTAAGCTTTCGCTCACCCGATCTGATCAGTGCCACAGAACCCGCAGACATCAGGGAAGCCAGCCTGGACCTGTTACGCATAAAGAGAGCAGTCGGAATGGCTTGTGATTTCATAGTGAAAACAGGGCTTTACTTTTGGAAACGTGTATACCTGTTGTAGGAAATATTTTACACCCTTTTTGGAGAATCAGAAAATCTTATATTTGTTAACTACCCTTTGCAATTTAAGTAACTTATTTTAATTGTAATCATATGTCAGGAATATTCACCTCTTCCATTGGAAAGAAACTTTTAATGTCTCTGGCCGGAATTTTTCTCATTGTATTCCTACTGGTTCATATGGGAATCAACCTCCTGGTCATTATCTACGAAGACCCCATGGTCTACAACAAAGTGGCTCACTTTATGACCTCCAACATCCTGATTAAGATCTTCGAGATCATCTTGTTTGGAGGATTCCTGCTGCATATTATCTATGCCTTGATTCTCCAGGTTCAGAACTGGATTGCAAGGCCCCGCCGGTACAACAAGGCCAACTACTCGAACACCTCGTTTTTCTCGAAATTTATGGTTCATACGGCTGCGATTATCCTGGTTTTCCTGGTGATCCACATGATGGATTTCTATATTAAAGCCAAATTTGGTCATGCGGCCGAGATCCATGTGGAGGGGGTTGCTTACCACGATTTTGCCTCGGAAATATTGGATAAATTTAAAATGCTGCCCTTTGTGATCTTCTATATCGCAGCCATTGTTTTCCTGGGCTTTCATCTGATTCACGGATTCCAGTCGGCCTTTAAAACCCTTGGGATGGACAATAGAAAATATACTCCGGTGATCGATGCACTGGCCCTGATTTACTCCATTGGAGTAGTGGCCGGTTATTCAATCATTCCAGTGATCATCTACTTCTCATAACAATAACAGATACCTCTATGGTTAAGCTACATTCCAGGATACCCGAAGGACCCCTGGCTGAAAAATGGTCAAACTACAAATCCAACCAGAACCTGGTCAACCCGGCCAACAAGAGAAAACTGGATGTGATTGTAATCGGGACCGGCCTGGCCGGTGCAGCAGCAGCAGCCTCCATGGCCGAAATGGGATTTAAAGTTAAATCCTTCTGCTACCAGGACAGCTCCAGGCGGGCTCACAGCATATCAGCCCAGGGCGGCATCAATGCTGCTAAGAATTATCAGAATGACGGCGATAGCACCTTCAGGCTCTTTTACGACACCATCAAAGGTGGAGACTACCGCTCAAGGGAGGCCAATGTATACCGACTTGCAGAGGTAAGTAACGATATTATCGACCAGTGCGTTGCCCAGGGTGTTCCCTTTGCCCGTGAGTATGGGGGGAGCCTTGACAACCGCTCTTTTGGAGGAGCACTTGTGTCCAGGACCTTCTATGCGCGTGGCCAGACAGGGCAGCAGCTTCTCCTGGGAGCCTACCAGGCGCTGAGCAGACAGGTAAAGAAGGGCAATGTGGAGATGTATCCCCGCATGGAAATGTATAACCTGGTGATGGTCGACGGAAAAGCGCGTGGGATTATTGCCCGGGATGTAATCACTGGAAAACTTGAGCGCTTTAGCGCCCATGCAGTGGTACTGGCATCGGGAGGCTACGGAAATGTATTCTTCCTCTCCACCATGGCCATGGGGGCCAATGCCAGCGCAGCCTGGCAGTGTTATAAGAAGGGTGCCATCTTTGGAAATCCGTGCTTTGTTCAGATTCACCCCACCTGTATCCCGGTTCACGGCGAATACCAGAGTAAACTCACATTGATGAGTGAAAGCCTGCGGAACGACGGACGTATCTGGGTTCCTAAAAAGAAGGAGGATGCAGTACGTCTTCAGAAAGGTGAAATAGGGGGTGGGGATATCCCGGAAGAAGACCGCGATTACTACCTGGAAAGACGTTACCCGGCATTCGGGAACCTGGTGCCCAGGGATGTGGCCTCACGCGCAGCCAAAGAGCGCTGCGATGCCGGCTTCGGTGTTAACTCAACTGGCCTGGCCGTATTCCTGGATTTCAAAGATGCCATTAACCGCCTTGGTAAAGATGTGATTGAGGAAAAATATGGCAACCTTTTCCAGATGTATGAGAAGATCACCGACGATAATCCCTACAAGGTACCCATGATGATCTATCCGGCTATCCACTACTCCATGGGTGGAATCTGGGTCGATTATGAACTGCATACCACCGTACCCGGGCTCTTTGCCACAGGCGAATCCAATTTCTCAGATCACGGCGCCAACAGACTGGGGGCCTCAGCCCTGATGCAAGGACTTGCCGATGGCTATTTTGTACTGCCCTACACCATCCAGAATTACCTGGCCGATGAGATTAATACGCCCAGGTTCAAAACGGATATACCGGAATTTGATATAGCGGAAAAGGAGGTGCAGGATCAACTTGAAAAGCTGATGGCGGTAAGAGGGACCATGAGTGTTGATACCCTCCACAAAAAGCTAGGAAAAGTCATGTGGGAGGGTGTGGGAATGGCCCGGAACAAAGAGGGCCTGCTTACGGCCATAGAGGAGATAGCAATACTGGAGGAGGAGTTCTGGTCCAATGTGAATATTCCTGGAGAACTGAATGACATGAACCAGGAACTGCAAAAGGCAAGCCGCCTGGCCGATTTCATTGAACTGGGTGCTCTAATGGCCAGGGATGCACTCCAAAGGGAAGAGTCCTGTGGCGGGCATTTCAGGGACGAGTTCCAGACCGGAGAAGGAGAGGCACTGCGAAATGACAAGGATTTCACTTACGTGGCGGCCTGGGAGTATAAGGGGGATGATAAGGAACC
>DAOWFP010000107.1 GCA_030637895.1 Bacteroidota bacterium
ATGGCCCTGGCTCACATACCGTGGGAGTGGAAGCTAAGCAGCTTGAGCCCGGACTCTATTCCTACCGTTTGCAGGCAGGTGGGAGTTCGGCCATAAGGCAGATGCTTATTCTTTAATGGCCTTACGTACCAGGTACATCACTGATTTATAACCAATGCCACCGTTGCGGGAGAGACCTATCTCGCAGGTGCGGCTATTGGAATAGCCTGCTGAAAGCGTGTCCACCTGGAGCCTCAGGTTCCGTAGGGCCCAGCTATTGATCTCTGGCTGGGTAAATCCCTTATCCCCTGCAAATCCACAACAACCCACCTCTTCGGGGAAGACAGGATGACTTGTGCATGCCCGGGCCACGGACCTGAATTTCTCTTCCAAACCCATTTTGGTGCTGGTACATGTCACATGGAAGGCCAGGGCTTCATCTGTTTTTTCAAGCTCCAGCTTATTCAGCAGGTGATCATGAATAAACTCAACCGGTTCGTAAAGGTTCAGCTTATCCGACATCACCCTTTTCATACGGTGGGTACATGGACTGGTATCGCAGAGAATGGGGTACTTTCCTTCCAGGCTGACTTTAAGCAGGGCCCTTTCCAACTCGCCTGATTTGGCATTGGCCAGATCAAAAAAGCCTTTGCTCTCCCATGGGGTTCCGCAACAAAGCTTGTTCATTTCCTCGGGGAAGATCACCTCATAACCTGCCTTTTGCAGGACCTCTACAGTCACCTCCACCAGGGATTTATTCTCGGGGTCCTTTACGGCCGTTCCCATGCTCTGATTGATACAGCTTGGGAAGTAGACCACCTTCAATTTACCCGGATCTCCGCTCCGTTCTGGAGTTTTCAAGGACCTAAGCTTTACCGGCCTGGGCATATGACGGTCCCAGATCCAGAACTTCCTGAAGGGAACAATCTTGTTTATTCCACTCATAAACCCCAGTCCCAGCCTGACAAAGAAATGAATAAATGGGAAGTGCCTGCTGATCCAGGTAGCAATGGGATTCCCCGGTCGCTTTTGTGCATTGTTTCGGGCACGAAGATGTTTGATCATCTCGCCTGTATCGATGGAGAGGGGACAGGTGATGGCACAGAGTCCGTCTCCAGCGCAGGAACCTTCTCCTTCATACCTGAAGTCTCTGACCAGATTTTTCAGCTTTTGCCCATCCTCACCCGATCTGTTCAGAGCTTCAATCTCACGCTGAACCACAATTCGCTGGCGGGCCGAAAGAGTCAGGTCATTTGTCAGACAATTGATCTCGCAAAAACCACACTCGATACACTGGTCCACGGCTTCATCAATGACCGGCATGGGTTTGAAATGCTTCAGGTGTATCTGCGGGTCTTCCGATATGATCACATTGGGATTCAGAATACCCTGAGGATCAAAGGCCTTTTTGATCTCCTTCATATAAGCATAGAGTTCTTCGCCCCATTCATAGGCCACAAAAGGTGCCATATTGATCCCGGTACCATGCTCGGCTTTCAGCGATCCGTCATACTTGTCCACAATCAGCTGCGTAAGCTGAAGGATCATATTAGCATATTTTTTCAGCTCATTGTCGTTGTGGAAATCCTGGGCAAAAATAAAGTGCAGGTTGCCATCCAGCACATGGCCATAGATGACAGCGTCCTCATAACCCAGCTCATCCAGCATCTGGCGCATATCACCAACGGCGGTAGTCAGGTGTTCTGCTCCTACAGCCACATCTTCAATAATCACGCTGGTTCCCGGTTTACGCATGCCGCCCACCGAAGGAAACACGCCTTTGCGCACATTCCAGTAATCAGTGATCTGTTTCAGATCGGATGTGACTTCGAAATCACGTACAAGCTTAAATCCCGAAAGGGCCTTCCTGGTCCGCTCCACCATGGCATCCAGCGCGACCTGGCTTTCCTCTTCAAGATCGATTAGCAGGGCAGTAACTCCCTTGTCCAGTTCCTTGATATAATCCGGGATTCCGGCATTGTCTTCCACAGAGCGCAGCGCTTCACGGTCCATAATCTCAATGGCAGCAACTTTGGCTTCTCTTAACAGGGGGACTGCATTACAGGCTGCTTCCAGATCTTTAAAGTAGATCAGTGAGGAGGCCCTGAATGGTAAGACAGGAATGGTGGAAAAGGTGGCCTCTGAGACAAAGCCCAGAGTTCCTTCCGATCCCACCATCAGGTGGAGAATCAAATCCACTGGGTCGCTATAATCGAGGAAGGAGTTCATCCCATAGCCCGTGGTATTCTTGATGCTGTATTTTTTCCGGAGCTTTTCCACCAGCTTCGGTTTGGAATGAATTTCATCCCTGATGCGACTGAGAGTCGACACCAGCTCCGGTTTTGATTTGAGTAAGGCTTCATGACTTTTTTGACTGGCTGTGTCAAGCAAAGTCCCATCGGCAAAGATGATCCTGGCCGATTGAATGGTGGCATAAGAGTTGGCATGGATACCACAGCTCATTCCGCTGGCATTGTTGGAGATGATTCCACCTACCATGGCCGAGTTGATGGAGGCAGGATCGGGTCCAAATTTCATCCCGGTGGGAGCCAGGATCTGGTTCAGCCTGGCACCGGTAATGCCCGGTTGAGCTTTTATCAGGTGGCCCTCTTCAAGAATCTCGCTTTTGCTCCAGTGATGCCCCCTGGCCTGAAGAAGCACCGAATCGGAAATGGACTGACCGGAGAGGCTGGTCCCGGCAGCCCGGAAGGTAAGGTTCGTCCCTGTTTCATGGAGGACTCTTAAGGCTCCAATAAGCTGCTTCTCATCTTGTGGTTTAAGTACAATCTTTGGTATCTTGCGGTAACATCCTGCATCGGCCGCACTTGCAGTCAGGGTCAGATCGTCGGTATAAACCTGCTGTTTGCCAATGGCAAGCGATAGTTTTTTTATAAGGGAAGTCATTAGACCGAAGGCACGAAAATTTGTATGACGTATTATACTGTTAAAGTTAAATATTATCTTTAGAATTCAAATTTGAACCCCATGAAACGCCACCTGACTCATCGTAATCTGGTCTCTGTCACCCTTCTGTTCATCATGCTCCTGGGAGCGCAATCACAGGTTAAAACCGGTATCGAAGTGATGGCTGACCGCGGGTTTGAGGTGCTAAAGGGAAAACGGGTCGGACTGGTAACCAATCCCACCGGTGTAGATGGATCGCTTCGTTCCACCATTGATATCCTGCATGCAAACGTGAAGCTCACAGCCCTGTTTGGTCCCGAACATGGGGTACGGGGGGATTTTTCTGCAGGCGATCATGTGGGGGATCAGGTGGATGCCCAAACCGGCATCCCTGTTTATTCCCTCTATGGATCGAACAGGAAACCCAGCAGGGAGTCGCTCGAGAATGTGGACGTGCTGGTATACGACATCCAGGATATCGGGGTACGCTCTTACACCTATATCAGCACCATGGGGCTGGTAATGGAAGCTGCTGCTGAGATGGACAAGCAGGTGGTTGTACTTGACCGGCCAAATCCACTTGGGGGAATCCGTGTTGAAGGCCCCCTGGTGGAGGATGGTTTTCACTCTTTTGTGAGCCAGTATAGCATCCCCTATGTTTACGGGCTCACCTGTGGAGAGCTGGCACTGATGCTCAATGGGGAAGGAATGCTTGAGGGTGGCAAACAGTGTAAGCTCCATGTGATTCCCATGGAGGGCTGGCACCGGGGCATGACCTTTGAGGGCACCGGCCTGCCCTGGGTACCCACCTCACCCCATATTCCTGATTATCACACTGCATATTTCTATCCCGCAACCGGGATCATAGGAGAGCTGGACCCCAATATGATCGGAATTGGATATACACTTCCCTTCCAGCTGCTGGCCACTGAGAATATCGATGCCCTGCAACTGGCTCATGCCATGAATTCTCTTCAAATTGAGGGAGTAGAGTTTCGACCCATCTGGTTCAAACCTTACTATATGGCAAAAAAAGGAGCAGCTCTGCAGGGAGTGCAGGTATACCTAAGCGATCCTTTAAGGGCACCGCTCACAAGCATTCAGTTCTGGTTCCTGCAGGAGGCTCACAAGCTTGATCCGGCCTTTGATCCATTTAAGGGTAAAGAGGATCGCTACCGGATGTTTGATATGGTGTGCGGGTCGGATCATCTACGTACCTCCCTCATGCGCAATATGAATTTTGAAGAGATGCTTGAATACTGGAACCGGGATACAGAACTGTTCAGGGAACGCTCCACTGAATATTACCTCTATAAATAGGATTACAGATGCAAAGATTACTGAAGACTGGTGCCCTGCTTTTGTTAAATACATTTCTCCTTACTTCGCTTATTGCCCAGGAACCTGCTGCCATGACTGATTCAATGGTACAGGATCTGGTGAAGCACAATGCCGATTCGCTGCTGAACAGCGAATGGTTTGTAAGACTTACGGGCTACCAGAAAAAAGATTCCACCGCTATCTTGTCGGTTACCTTCCTGAAGAAACCCAACAGGATCAGGTTGCATGCAGATAAACAGCTGGCCTATGCCCCATTTCGGGAGGCCACCATTGATTCACTTCTGGCCGGCATTGGATCGAACCTGGAAGTACCCTATGATACCTATATGATAGAGCTCTTTGCTGACAGGGTAAATGTCCGAAACCTGGTCCCCAATTATTACCGCGGCTCTTCTAAAACAGTGGACAAGAGACGCTCTCCGGGACAGCTGAAGCGAAAAGCACCTCCGCTGGTCAGGAACCTTTCTAAACCTTTGCTGGACGCTTCGGCCCTCTACAACATTAATATCGCCCTGTGGCATAGCCATGGCTGGTATTATGAACCCGCGCTGGACAGGTGGGAGTGGCAGCGTGCCAGGATCTTTCAAACTGTGGAAGATATCTATCCCCTGGCCTACACCCTGCCATTTCTTGTTCCCATGCTGGAGAATGCCGGGGCCAATGTTTTTGTCCCCCGCGAACGCGACTGGCAGGTGCATGAAGTTGTTGTGGATAATGATGGAAGTTCCGGGCGAAGTCTTTACGTGGCCCCTGAACATCTACAGGATAGCGAAAGCGGAAGTGGTTTTGCCATAGGCCGTCCGCCTTATGTGGACGAAAACCCATTTACTCTTGGCTCTTACCAGAGCATGCAATCTGACCGGAAGTCTACCGGTTCAATACAGTGGATCCCTGAGATCCCTGAATCGGGCGAATATGCCGTTTACGTCTCATTTCATGCTTCACTGGAAAATGTAACAGATGCACATTACCGGGTGCACCATCTGGGAGGGGTCACCGAGTTTACAATTAACCAGCAAATGGGTGGAGGGACCTGGATCTACCTGGGAAAATTTAGTTTCGCCCAGGGATTAGATGTGGAGCATGCCAGGGTGGTCCTGATTAACAAGGGCGCCAAACGAGGAAAAATGATTACGGCCGATGCGGTTAAATTTGGAGGGGGAATGGGGAACATAGCCAGGAATGGATATACCAGCTTGCGTCCCCGCTACCAGGAAGGTGCCCGATACTACCTGCAGTATGCCGGCATGCCCGATAGCCTGGTCTGGAAATTTGACGATTCCAATGACTATAAGGACGATTACCAGAGTCGGGGCGAATGGGTTAATTATCTGGTGGGAGCTCCCTCAGGACCCAAAGCCAATCGTAAGGCCGGCGGACTGGGCATCCCTGTGGATCTGTCTTTCGCCTTTCATACCGATGCCGGGATCACAGACAACGATACAGTAATTGGTACCCTGGGTATCTACAGCACCAGCTATGATCGAGGTACCTTTCCAGGCGGATTGTCTAAAATGGCTTCCCGGGATCTTACCGATCTTGTACAATCACAAATTGTGGAAGATCTGAGGGTGTCCTACGATTTGGCATGGACCCGGCGGGGAATGTGGGACAAGGGCTACAGCGAGGCCTTCCGGCCCAATGTGCCTACCATGCTACTGGAACTCTTTTCTCACCAGAATTTCCTCGATATGCGTTTTGGACAGGAACCTATGTTCCGCTTTCATGTGAGTCGTGCCATCTATAAAGGCATGTTAAAGTTTCTGGAGATGCAGTATGGTACCGCTTATACAGTACAGCCTCTTCCGGTGGACCATTTTAAGACCGGGATCGGTCAGGATGGAACCATTACTTTAGAATGGATGCCGGTTAGCGATCCGCTGGAAGCTACAGCAGAAGCCGAAAGCTTCGTGGTCTATACCCGCATTAACGGAGGTGGATTTGATAACGGAACTCCGGTAAGTACGCCTACGTTTGTGCTTGATAATGTTCAGTCCGATACCATCTACTCCTTTAAGGTAACAGCGGTGAACGGGGGAGGCGAAAGTTTCCCGTCAGAGGTGCTTTCAGCCTGCCTTACCAGCGATTCAAAAGGAACAATTGCCATTATCAATGCCTTTGACCGGACCAGTGGCCCGGCCTGGTTCGATGATGAGCATCACGCCGGATTTATGAATATGGTGGACCAGGGGGTTGCCTATGGTGTAGACCTCCATACGGTGGGAGATCAGTTTGATTATCGAAAGGACTCTCCCTGGCTGGATGATGATTCCCCCGGACATGGTGCTTCCTATGCCAACCTGGAAACTCAGGTGATTCCCGGAAACAGTTTTGATTTTAGCTTTGTTCATGGGCTCTCCATACGCAATGCAGGCTACTCTTTTGTTTCCCTTAGTGACGAATCGATTTTGAACTATTCACGGGAACTAAGCTCCTATAGCATGGTGGATTACCTGGCCGGTGAGGAGCGCTCTACCTATATGCCGAAAAATGATACAGTCTGCCACTACAAGGTCTGGCCCGAAAGTATGCTGAATGTGTTGGAGCACTATTTGCTGGGCGGAGGAATGCTATTGGTCAGCGGGGCGCATATCGCTTCCGACATGCATCTTCACCAGCAGGATGAGCGGGTGGGTTCCCTCATGAAATTCAAGTGGAGAACCAGCAATGCATCCCGCCTGGGTCAGTTCTACAGCATAGATCCCGAATTTGCTGACAGGGACCAGCTTTTTCGCTTCAATACCAGGACCGATCCTGTGCTCTATACGGTAGAGGGTGCCGATGCCCTGGAACCTGTGGACTCAACTTCTGTTACGCTCATGAGGTATTCGGAGAACAATATGAGTGCCGCTGTGGCCTTCAGGGGTAGCTATGGTGTGGTAGCTCTGGGATTTCCCTTTGAGACCCTGGTGGACCAGACAATGAGAGACATGCTAATGAAACAAACAATTAACTATCTATTGAATCAAAAAGAGGATGAATAAAATCAATTGTTTTATTACTTACAATATCCCTGGATTGTGGGATGAGACCCTGGCAGAGCTAAGTGCCAGCAGGCTTGTAAACAGGATATATCTGCTCGGTAAGGAACAACCCCAAAAAATGAGAGAGGGGTGCGCATTTATAAAGACCAATGGCAGGTTCAGTACAGATACAATCAGAAAGATTTCGGACCACTCCAACGGAGCTCCTTACGCCATGGTAATTACCCGGGAATCGAAGATAAATTTTGGAATGCTGGCCCTGGAGCGCTTCCTGGAGCTTGCCTCCGGAACCGGATCCACAATGATCTATTCCGATTATTTTGACCGGATCGACGGGAAATTAACAGGCCATCCTGTGATCGATTACCAAAGTGGAAGTCTGCGTGATGACTTTGAATTTGGACCGGTACTCTTCTTCGATAGCACGGTCCTTATGAAGGCGGCAGGGGCCATCGGGGAATCTCTTGAGTTTGCCGGATTGTACCAGTTGAGGCTGAAGGTGAGTCAGGCAGGAATGCCCCTCAGGATTCCTGAGTACCTTTATTCTGTTGAACTCGCCGACACAAGAGTTTCAGGGAAGAAGATGTTCGACTATGTGGATCCGCTTAACAGGGAGGTGCAGCTGGAAATGGAAAAGGCTGCCACTGTGCACCTGAAAGAGATTGGGGGGTACCTGGAACCAGAGTTTGATCCCATCAGCTTTGATGAAGATGAATTTCCGGTGGAAGCCTCTGTCATCATCCCTGTTCTGAACCGGGAGAAAACGGTGGCCGATGCCATTGAATCGGTGATGCTCCAGGAAGCAGATTTTGATTTTAACCTGATCCTGGTGGATAATCACTCCACCGACAGGACAAGCTCCATAGTTAAAAAGCTGGCAGAAAAATTTAAGGGCTTGATCCATGTGATCCCGGAGCGCCACGACCTGGGAATCGGAGGGTGTTGGAACGTGGGAATTCACCATCCGCAGTGCGGCAAGTTTGCTGTGCAGCTGGATAGCGATGATCTGTACAAGGATAAGGATACCCTCAAACAGATGGTATCGGCCTTTTATGAGCAGCAGTGTGCCATGGTGGTGGGCTCCTACCAGATGTGCAACTTTGAGCTGGAGGAAATCCCTCCCGGACTTATTGATCATAAGGAGTGGACTCCTGAAAACGGAAGGAACAATGCCTTGCGTATCAATGGTCTGGGTGCGCCAAGGGCATTTTACACACCGGTGCTGAGAGAGATCAATGTACCAAATGTGAGCTATGGCGAAGATTATGGGGTGGGCCTGGCCATCAGCAGACGCTACCAGATCGGACGGATCTATAAGCCGGTATATCTTTGCCGCCGCTGGGAAGAAAATTCAGATGCCTCACTTTCAGTGGAGGCACAGAACAAGCACAATATCTATAAGGACCGCCTGCGGACCTTTGAGCTGAATGCCAGGATCAAACTGAACTGCAAAAAAGGATGACCATTCAGGAAAGAGCAGACACACTGTTTCAGGAACAGCTTGGCAGCTGGCCCCTCCTGGGAGACAATTGGGAGAAACTTGGCGAGGCGCAGATAAAACAGTTTGATTTCGATGGTTTTTCCATCCGGGTGCAGTGTAATCCCAAACGTATTATTTCATCGGCAGCGAAGGTGGACAGGGCATCCATCGAAAAGAGGCCCTGTTTTCTATGTACAGAGCACCGGCCTCCGGAGGAGAAGAATCTTTGGTTTGGAGAACAATATGAGATTCTCTGCAATCCATTTCCCATATTCAGCGAACATTTTACCATAGCCAGTGCGGACCATGTTCCCCAGGAGATTGAACCAGAGTTCGGGCAGTTTCTGGAGCTGAGCAGGGCACTACCCGATATGGCTCTCTTTTACAATGCACCCAACTGCGGGGCCTCTGCACCTGACCATATGCATTTTCAGGCCGGCAACAGGGGATTTATGCCCATTGAAAAGGAGCTAAGGACTCTAAAGAAAAATTATGGCAAGGTATTATATGAGGATCCGGGTCTTGTTGTAAGTGCTGTGGCAGACGGATTGCGTAGATTTTACGTGATGGAATCTGCTTCAAAAGAAAGGCTGGAGCAGGTTGCTAGTGTTGCATTTTTCATGATCAGGAAGTTGCAGAATGGGGCCGAACCCATGATCAATATGCTTTCCTATTATGATGAGGGGTGGACGGTATTGCTCTTTCCACGAGACAAGCACCGCCCCTGGCAGTATTTCGAGGAGGGAGAAGAAAATATCCTCTTAAGTCCGGCCTCCGTTGATATGGGTGGTGCCTTGATCACTCCCCTGGAGAAGGACTTTCTCAAGATCACCAGGGAAGATATTCTGGATATCTTTTCCCAAATTACCTTTTCGGCAGAGCATTTCGCCACGATGAACAAGTATTTAATACATAAATTGGTATCCAATGATTAATAAAAGTGCTCCTGAGATAGAGGTTGGAATATTGAAGGCGGGAAAGATCCGTTTCAGCCTTGATGGAAACTTTCGGCTTAAGCTGGATGCCTCCATGCTAGAAGGCAATATCGAGGCAGAGATTATCTCTGGGGCCATTTCCATCCTGTGCAAGGAGAAGCGGACCAGTTCTA
>DAOWFP010000156.1 GCA_030637895.1 Bacteroidota bacterium
CAATCAGGACTTATTTCCGGTCCCCCGCTACCTTTTTTCGGTTAAACTCCTCAATCTGCGCAGCCATTTCCCGTGTCCGCATTTTGTCAAAATCTTCGGGATCCACGTAGACCAGGTCGGTGATATCATCTACTTTCCCGTTGCCCATACTCTTTTCTGCATAGATGATCATCTCTT
This sequence comes from Bacteroidota bacterium, assembly GCA_030637895.1. Lineage (GTDB taxonomy): Bacteria > Bacteroidota > Bacteroidia > Bacteroidales. Next base: position 178 of record DAOWFP010000156.1, read on the forward strand.
CGGGATCGATGCCCCCGGTATCGAAGGTATACTCTCCCCCGGTACCCATCATGGGCTTGATTTGCAAAATATGGAAGGAGGGCTTCCCGTTCTCAGCCTTGTCCAGATCGACCGCATATTCCAGTTCCACCGGCGAGCCCAGGGCCTCTTTACCCACATCCATGATCAGGGTTAGTGCCCTGGCCAGCGGTACATACTCATACTTCAGGATATTGGCAAAATTGAGTATCCGTGGACCAGGCATGGCAAGTCCAGGTTCAATCCGCTCATTCTCTGCATCGTAGGTCGATGCCAGGTGCTTCAGTACATCGTGGGACTCAGCATCCGAAATGGGCAGCCGGTGCAGGTTGGCCTCTGAGCCTTCTGCACAGAAATCCACATCCGAATTAATCATATCCAGGGCCATAAACTCCACCTGGGAATCGCGCAGCTGACTCTGGATAGAACTCATTTCCAGGGTGGGATATTTGGGAGAGAAACGGAAGGCCCGCTCGCCGTTTACCACATAGTGCCCCAGCCCAAGTCCGGTCATGGCAAAACCATCCTCAGGCTCCATATGGGCCACGGGGTAGTAGTTGTGCGACTGTGCTGTCCCACTCATATGGGGATAGAAATGGTCCTCATGATAGGTGCCCACCACATCCTGGATCACCACCGCCATTTTCTCTTCCTCCAGCGAGAAATTGATTGCTTCGAAATAGCGTCTGGAATGGGGCGAATAGATGGATGAGTAGACCAGTTTGATGGCATCCTTCAATTGCTTGAATCGCACATTGAAATCGGGATGGTTATTGGGGATCAAATAGGTCTCGAAAATCCCTGAGAAAGGCTGCATGGTAGAGTCCTCCAGCAGACTGGAAGAACGCACCGCCAGGGGACGGTTCAACATTTTCAACAGCTCCTTCAAGCGTTTCTCCAGGTTATAGGAGAGGTCACCCTTCAGGAATTTCTTCCGGATCACCTCATAGTTTTCCTCATTATGGATGGCCTCCAGCAGTTTGTTCCGCTCCATGAAAATATCAAACTCGTCTGTGCCGATAATGGAGGTACGGGGGGTCCTGATATTCATTTCCGGGATGATCTCCGAAAAGTTCAGGTTGTAAATCAGGGTATTAATAAAGGCACATCCCCTTCCCTTTCCGCCCAGGGCACCACTGCCCATGCTCACAATATTGGATTCATCCAGCAGTGCTGATCCCTCGAAATTGACAATCTTGCCCGTATTTGATTCATTGCGGTACTTCTTGATCACATACTGCAGGTAGTTTCGGAAATCGTCGGGGGTCTTAAAATCGGTGACCTTCACCGGGTGGATCATCTTGGCAATTTTAATTTCACCACGGGCCATAAGCCACAGTGAAAAGTGATCCCTCTTCCCGTGGTAAACCAGCGATTCACTGGGGATGGAGTCAATGTGTTTTTCAAACTCCTTCAAGGATTGTGCCTCTGCAATTTTCCTTCCTCCCGAGTCACGATAGACAAAATTCCCGAATCCAAGGTGGTGCATGATGAAGCTGCGGATATCCTGCAGCAGCGTTTCACTGTTCTTATTAATAAAGGTTGACTTCAGTTCAAAGGCACGGGCTGAGTTTTTAATATCGGACGACTGGATTACCGTGGGAAGTCCCTTGATCATATCCCGCACCTGTGTGATCAGGCTGAACCCGGCAATGTCGTCCATCTTGTCTCCTTTGGGAAACTTCACATCGGAAATCACACAGAGCAGTGAGTCCTGGTATTTCTCCACGGTCTGGATAGCCTGCTCATAGGTGGTGGCCAGCAGAATCTTGGGCCGTGCCCTGAGCCGCAGCACCTTGAACAACTCATCGGTACTTACATCATCAATAATCCGCTTGGTTTGCTCCAGCACCGTATTGTAAAGCAGCGGCAAATAGCGAGAGTAGTAGATCTCCGAGTCCTCCACCAGCAGGATGGTTTTGACCAGTCCCAGCCGGGTATCATTCTCCACATTCACCTTGTCCTCCAGGTGTTTCACCATGGCAAAGAAGATGCTGGAATCGCCGTTCCAGACAAAGAGGTGGTCTATATTACTCAGTGTGGGATTGGTCTCCTTGAAAAAAGAGACCTCCCGGTCGTTGTTCAGCAATACATAGATGGGGATGTAGGGGTAGTCGCATTTTACCCGGGCCGACACCTGCATGGGAGTCACCTTGTCGTTGCCGATCATGAGGATCACCATATCGAAGTGGTGCGAATTGAGCTGCTCGATGGCCTCATCATAGTTCGAAACACCTGTCACCCGTGGCATGGAGGTGAGATTCAGCTGTGAATACTCTCCCAGAATATGTTCCGAGAAACGTCCCTCCTTCTCAATGCTGAAGGCATCGTAGAGGGTGGCCACCAGCAGGATCTCCTTCACCTTGTATCGCATCAGGTCGTGGAAAATATCGCGGTTGGCATTCTGTTTGGCCAGAAATTTCTGCAACAGCATCCTGGAATTGAGCTCACGGGGATGTTGAAACTGGCTGAGTTCCTCCCGCACCGTATCCTGCTCCTTGCTCTTTTGCAGCATCTTACGGGCCTCCTGGCTATTCAGGTAGTTGGAGATTATGCTGGCCATGTTCTCAATGAGCTGCCGCTCCTCTTTCAGGAAGGGGCCCTCGTCCAACTCGGGAAAAGCCTTCAGGTAGAACACCTCGACGGATCCTTTCCGCGAATCGATGGTCTCGAACTTCTGGGCCTGTCTCCAGTCACCCTCCCGGAAACCCTGACTGCTATAGTCCTTACCCTCGAACCAGATCCGGGCAACGCACATCTCGGGATATTGCCACGCCCGGGGTAAAATCGCCGCAATTTGTGTGAGGGTCTCATCAATGGAGCGGTTCTCCTTGATGATCTGGGTAGTCTCGTTGATGCATGTAAGTTCCTTGAGCCGCTCCTTCCTCTCGGCAATCAATCGTTGAATATCCTCTTCGGATCGGGGAACAAGGCTCACATCGTTGGCAGTTAACCTTTTGATTCAAACACATTCCCGCTTTTCAGCAGGTCGTCCATTGTTTTGATCTTGGTCTCCTTTTTGGCATGCTGTACCAGATCGAACATCTCCGACTCGTAAACCGTGGAGTCGATAGCACGAATTACCCCCATGGCCACCGGAAACTCGGGCAGTTCCATGCGCACCAGGCGGTAATGGTTGGTGTCATCAGGGTCCTGAGCATTATGTACAATCAGGTCGTCCTCAGTTACCCCATTCTCCCCAATGGTCACAACCTCCATCGTGTCACACTTCATCATCAGCCCCTTGTTGCGCTCCTTCCCGAAGATCATGGGTTTCCCGTGTTCCAGGAAGATCTGGTGGTCATCGCGAACGTCCCTGCCGGTAATATCCTTGTGTACCTGGTTGGCAAAAATCACGCAGTTCAGCAGGATCTCCACCACAGAGGTTCCCTTGTGTTCGGCGGCCGCCGCATACACTTTCTTCATCATCTTGGGATCACTGTCCACCGTGCGGGCAAAAAAGGTCCCCTGTGCACCCATGGTTAGTTCGCCCGGTTTGAAGGCGTTCTCAATCGTCCCTTCGGGTGAGGTCTTGGTCACGCTCCCCTTGGGGGTGGTGGGAGAATACTGTCCCTTGGTCAGACCATAAATCTTATTGTTGAACAGGAGGAGGTTTACATTGATGTTACGCCTGATGGTATGGATAAAGTGGTTCCCTCCAATGGCCATGGAATCGCCATCACCGGTTACGATCCAGACACTCAGGTTTGGATTGCTTATCTTGATCCCCGATGCGATGGGGTTGGCCCGGCCATGCATGCTGTGGAAACCATAGGTATTTATATAGTAAGGAAAGCGGGACGAACAACCAATTCCCGAAACAAAGACTACCTTATCCTTATCAATGCCAGTCTCCGGCAGTACATTCTTAACGGTGGAGAGCACCGAATGCCCCCCGCAACCGGCACACCATTTAACTGCTCCGTCCGTTTTATAATCCTCTTTTGTGCTTAACACAACAGGTTCAAAATTTTGCACCATGACTTCTATTTAATGGATTCCAGAACTTCGTTAATCTTCACTTTCAATTCAGAAATAAAAAGTGGCAATCCCTGCACCTTATTGTACTGCAGGTATTCAAACTGCGGATGCTTTGAGCGCAGGTGTGAGGCAAACTGCCCCAGGTTGAGCTCACACACCAGCATCTTCTTATAGTGAGAGAATATTTCGGCCGTATTGCCCGGCAAGGGATTGATGTAGTTAAACTGAGCCAGTGCCACACTCTTTCCTTCCTCCTTCAGATCGTTGACCGCACTGACAAGGGCTCCATAGGTTCCGCCCCAGCCCACCACGAGGAGGTCGCCTTCCGGCGGACCAACCACCTCCTGCTCAGGAATAAATTCCACCACCTTCTGTACCTTCTTCTCGCGAAGTTCTACCATCACCTGGTGGTTCATTGGGTCGTGCGACACCTCACCGGTCACATCTGCCTTTTCGAGCCCCCCCACCCTGTGACGCAGTCCGGGCTGACCCGGAATGGCCCAGTAACGGTTGAGCCTTTCAGGATCCCGCTTATAGGTCTGGTAATTTTCATCATTGTCCTTCACCAGAGGGGGATGGATCTCTGGCATATCCTTCATCGATGGAATCTTCCATAGCTCAGACCCGTTAGCCAGATATCCGTCTGTCAGCAAGATCACTGGTGTCATATGCTCCAGTGAAAGTTTTGCCGCCTGGAAGGCATAGTTAAAACAGTTGGCCGGGGATGTAGCCGCAATTACAATACAGGGCGATTCTCCATTCCTGCCATAAAGTGCCTGCATCAGATCACTTTGCTCGGTCTTGGTAGGCAGTCCCGTAGAAGGTCCGCCCCGCTGCACATTCACAATGACCAGGGGTAACTCGGTGATCACAGCCAGACCAATGGCCTCACCTTTCAGGGCCAGTCCGGGTCCCGAGGTACTGGTACAGGCCAACTTCCCGGCAAAGGATGCCCCAATGGCCGAGCTTATCCCGGCAATTTCATCTTCGGCCTGAAAAGCAATGGCTCCCAGGTGTTTGCGTTTGGTAATCTCCTGCAGAATCTCAGTGGCCGGGGTAATGGGATAGGATCCCAGGAAGAGTTCCAGTCCCGCCTTCTCGGCAGCAGCCAGCAATCCCCAGGCCGTGGCCTGGTTGCCGGTAATGTTCCGAAACAAGCCCTTCTTCCCCTTCACCGGGTCCACATGGAAAGTGGTAGAGAGTGCTTCGATGGTCTCTGCGTAATTATAGCCCTCGTTCAACACGGCGATATTGGCCTTCACCAATGCCGGTTTTGTTTTGAACTTCTGCTTTAGGAAGTCCTCCCCAATCTTCAGATCACGGTTAAATAACCAGTAAAGCAGTCCGGCCACAAACTGGTTCCGGGTCTTATCCGCACTCTTGTTATCGAGTCCGTTCTGCATGGCCACATTGCGCGAAAGCTCAGTAATGGGAGCCTTTACCAAATTGTAACCATCAAGAGAGTCATCATGCAGCGGATCCTCCTCATAACCTGCCTTCTTATAGTGCTTGTTGTCGAAGTTATCGATGTCGATAATGACAGTGGCGCCATCCTTCAACCACTTCATATTTGCTTTCAGAGCAGCGGGATTCATGGCCACCAGCACATCGGCCTGGTCGCCCGGCGTACTTACCTCTTTATGACCAATATGGACCTGGAAGCCGGATACTCCTGCTACGGTCCCCTGCGGTGCCCTGATCTCGGACGGGTAATCCGGAAAAGTGGAAAGATCGTTCCCTATAAATGCCGAGGTATCTGAAAACTGGGTTCCTGTAAGCTGCATGCCATCGCCGGAATCGCCGGCAAATTTCACGACTACCTGGTCCAGTTCAATGACCCTGTGCTTCTTTGCCATGGGTAAAATTGTTTATTTGTAATTAGTTTGAATCTTAGTAATAAGAACGTCTAAAGTTAGGATATTCGTACGTTTACTGCTGCCAAGAGCTTATTAAATACAAATCAAAGTTAGGTATTTTAATACCCCGTGATTATCCCTCCGCTACTTTCTTTACATTTTTTTAAACATGCTGGAAAGCACTCAATAAATTCAAGTATATATGCATGTAAATATATAGATATTTAAAGTAATATCAATCTGCATTAAACCTCTTACAGGTTGAATTATCAAACAAGAAACACTAATTTACTTGTGTGAAAAAAATTGAACGCATTCTGGGCTTCTCTGGCCTAATCCTGTTTGTCCTGTCGGTACTATTTAAGCTTCTTCACTGGCCCGGTAACGCAGTAGCGATGGTAACAGCCGTATTTATCCTGAACCTGGGGTACCTGCCCCTGAACCTGATCCGGGAACGAAGAAAAGCCAGTTCCACGCTAAAAACCATCTACCTGGTAGTTCGTTTTATCACGCTCTTCCTGCTGCTCTTTGCTTTTCTTTTTAAGGTACAGCACTGGGCAGGAGCCGGTCTCCTCTATAACTTTTCCACATATTCAATCCCCGTATTTATTCTCGTTTATCTCTATGTGGCCTATAAAGGACAAAGCGGAGGTCCCCTGAGTCTGACAAGCACGCTGATGATTGTAATCGGATATTGCATTTATATTTTTGTAAACCAATCAACCATTTCCACCAGCGTCGTAAATGGCTACCTGGTTATGGAGCAGCAGTTCAGAAAAAACAATGCCGGACTGCGAACGGCCAATTCAATTATTTACGAAAGTCTCGAAACCCTACAGGATACCAGCGAAGCAGAATTAATCGCATCCATCAGGGGGCTGAAAGAGAGCAGCGAGACTGCCATTCATCTGAATCTCGCGATCCGAAAAGAATTCCGCTCCTTATTTGCCAGTGACAGGGACCGGGATGACTTCCGGAGATTTAACTTCCGCATTTTAGCAAGCAATGAACTCAGTGAGGAGTATTTTATGGGTGAGGAAAAGGGACTCGAACTGAAAACAATGCTGGAACAATACGAAAACGACCTGCAAAGGATCCAGGCCAGCAATGGGCTTCCTCCCGCACTGATAGGAATAGGATTTGACCTGGACGATCATGTGACACCCTGGGGTGATACCGTGAGTTGGGAAGATCGAATGTTCGCCCGCAGACCGGTGGCCAACTGTTTCACCAACCTGAGGTGGATCGAACAGATCACATTGCTCCAGGAAAATGCCCTCCTGAATGAACTGATCAATCATTTCGATCTGTCGCAGGAATCCACTTTAATCAGGCAA
>DAOWFP010000010.1 GCA_030637895.1 Bacteroidota bacterium
CCTTCAAACCTTCAGCTTTACCAAATTCCTTCCAGATAAATACGCCCCAGAGGGCTGCGATCAGAGTAGCTCCCTGTCCAAGTCCATAGGAGATGGCATACCCGGCCTGCTCGGAAGCGATGATGCTAAATGTCATTCCAAGGCTCCAGATCATCCCTCCCAGTATTCCGATAAGGTGAAGTTTGAAATCCCCTTTTTTGATGTAGTCCTTGTAGGTAGCCTTCTCACCCGAGATCGGTTTGTACATAAAAAAGGTGTTCCAAACGAAGTTGGAAATCAGCAGTCCCACGGCAAAAATCACCGAAGCGGTATAGGGAGTAAGTTTTCCTGCTTCAGGAACTGCGAAATCGCTTGCCATGGAGGCCGCCACAAAGCGATAGAAGAAACCCATAAGAATTCCACCTAATATGGATATCACAATCCCTTTGGTGGTGCCTGACACCTTACCCCCACTATGCTTTTTATATGCAATAGCATCTATAACAATAGCCACTGCCACCAGGCTCACGCCGATAAACAGAACTACCGGATTTCCAAGCGGGGTGGCCACATAATTAACCACCACTCCAATTACAAGAGCAAGGCCTATCCCAATGGGAAAAGCAACAGCCATCCCTGCAATATTAATGGCTACAACGATCAGCAGATTGGCAATATTAAAAACAGCACCTCCAAGCAGTGCAGAGCCAATGGATTTCCCATCGGCCTGTGCCAGGTCGGCCAGGAATCCCCTTCCCTCCTCACCGGAGCTGCCCATGGTAAAGGCCAGGATCAGTGAGAGAAGCAATACCCCCAGGGAATAGTCCCAGTAGAAGAGCTGAAAAGCCCATTTTTTGGAGGCCATTTTCTGGGTATTGGCCCATGAACCCCAGCAGAGCATGGTTATAACACACATCAGCACTGCAATAAAATAAGATTGAATAATGACCATGTTAGTTAGTAGTTAGGTGTTAATGGTTAGTAGTTAGCGGTTATTCCATACCGAATTGTTCCCTGATATAGTCCATCATTGTATTGTAATATACACCAGGAAGACCATGTCCGGCATTGGGATAGGCAATATACTGTTTTGAGACAATTAATTGGTTATAGGCTGCAAAATTGGTGTGTGGCGGACAGGTTTGATCCACCAGTCCGATGGACATCAATACGGGTGCTTTGATCCAGGGAGCCAGGTTCTTGATGTCGATATAGCTCAGAGTCTTATATATCTCATCTTCTGAAATCTCAGGATGATCCTTAAAGTATTGCATGAACTCACCTCCAGGCCAGCCGGCTACTTTGAAATAGTCCCGGAAATCTGAGAGGAAAGGTACATGGGGTACGCATAGATCGATGCGCTCATTGTCCAGGGCAGCTGTGGCAAAGCTGAGTGCCCCACCCTGGCTTCCTCCTTCCACAGCAACACGTGAGGTGTCCACCTCGCTCCTGGAAAAAAGAAAATCCACGGCCCGTACACAGTCCATATAAGCACCTCTGTATACATAGAGCTCCTTATCATCCACATGGTACTGCAGATATCCGGGAAATCCCGGGTTTACATTATCCTGGCTGTTTCCATGGCCACGAATATTCAGTGCCAGCGACACCATATCATCGCCCTGGTATAGGTTCTGAGGCACCTTGGTGCTGCCATATCCCTGTACATGTAGAATGGCCGGGTAAACACCCTCCTTTACAGGTTTCATATACCAACCCCGAATCAGAATATTTCCCAGGGAGCGCATCTCCACCAGGAAGATTTCGCGTGTTGCTGTACAAAGTTTGTCCTGGCGGATCAGCTTAAACTGGGGATCGACCGCATCAAGTTCACGACGGGCCCTCATCCAGTAGCTATCAAAATCGTCCTGCCGGTCCAGGGGAGAGACAATCTCTTCGGGCCGAACTCCCAAGGCAAAGTCAACCCGCTTGTTTCCAGTCTCACTCTCAAGCAGCACTGAAACGTTGTAAAAACCCGGAGAAAGCCTTCCCAGCTCAAGTGGTACTTCCTTCGTACCTCCTGCCCTGACTTTGACTTCATAGGCAATATCCACGATGACCTTCCCGAAATCGCTAACTGCTGTAACCAGCAATGTTCCTTCCACAGCCTGTTTCATCTTGTTCTCCACCTGCAAATTAACTACAACGGGCTCCTCATTCAATACAATATGATCCTCCCGTTCCATAAGCGGGGTGATCACCAGTAGCTCCTCCATACCTATCACTGAAAGACTCACCGGATCTCCCACAATACCACCACCACCACCACCATCGTACACTCGTACAGCAATGGTATTCTGCTGTCCCCATTCTATCTGATCCACGGGAACCGTATAGACCCGAGGATCTCCATAGCCGCTCTCATATTCAGGTGGAAGGCCCCCGGTCGAACCCAGAATCTGCCCGTTGAAATAGGTCACATCCGAATCATCGATCCGGGCCAGCCTGAGCACCAGTCCCCCGTTATCTAACGCCATTTTTTTCAGATCTTCCGGAATTAATACATCTTGCCTGTACCATGCGAAGCCATCATAGGTACCATGACCCTGGTTCTCCCAGTCAGTGCCAGCTTCGATGGTTTCCCAGGAGGAATCATCAAATTCAGGCCAGGCCCAGGCGGAGTTGTCACCTGTTTTAAATTTCCATTCAAACTTTAGAAGGTTCTGCGAATGCAGGGAGGGAAGTAAACCAACAATCAGTAACAGTGTAAGCAGATTTCTTCTCATAACTATTTTATTTACAGATTAGTTATCATTTTTTACTTTCGGTAATCCTTTTCCATAATCTTTAGCCAGAGCCCAGAGGGCAAGCCGTAGCCCCACATCCCTTTTGTTTGTGGGATGAATATCATCGGGATTCCCGATGTCCATGGTAACAGCCATCCCGGTATGTTTAACTTTTGATAGGGTCATAAATTGTGCCTCACGCAGTTCAGGACTAGTCTCTTCATATGCATACTATTGATTAAGCTCTAAGTATAAATCTCACTAATCATATTCCCATTTCAGGATCCACGGATCATTGGTTCGCTCCTGGAATGCATGCAGTTTCTTTTTAAGCAATTCAAGATCCTCCGTATAGGTCGGATGTTCCGCCAGGTTCCTGGTCTCCCAGGGATCCTTCTCCAGGTCGAACAGCTCAAACTTCGGGCGTTGCATGTAATCTTCAATGCTTCTCCCGGCATACATCCCACTTCCACCTTTCAGGGCAACCTGCCAGGTGGAGGAGGCCCACAGATCGGTAGAACTTGGATAGGGCAATTGCCAGGCAATGTTCCATATCAGCTTATACTTCCGGTTTAGAACCGTCCTCATGGGATAATACATGGTGATCTCGTGGAAGGTGTGAGAAGCGTAGGTCTCATCCCAACCTTCAATCTCTGTGTTTTCAAGCACAGGTCTAAAGGATCGCCCGTGGAAAGATTCATTGATGGTAGTAAACATATCCTCCTTTTCTGATTCATACCTCTCTTTCAGTTTTCCCTTTGCCCCAGGCAGTACTCCAGCCACGTCCAGCAATGTCGGGGTCAGGTCTGCCCAGTTGATCATGGCATTGGTGACCGTACCCTTGTTGGAACCTTCTACATTTTTCACCAGACAGGGCAGGTTGATCCCCGGCTGGTAAATGGTGGTTTTGGCACCAGGAAAAGCGATCCCGTTGTCAGATATATAGATGATCACAGTGTTGTCCCACACGCCGGCATCTTTCAGATGTCCAAACAACCTTCCCAGACCATTGTCGACCCGTGCAACCGATTGGTAGTACTGGGCCAGTTCCTCCCTGCATGCCTTCGATTCAGGCAGATAAGGAGGTACCTGCACATCTTCCGTTGTAAAATAGGTCTCCTCCACACCTACATGCCCCCCTTCCACATTCCCGAATGCATCGGGGGCCAGTGGCTGGTCACTGAGGGCACTGGAGCGGTGGGGATCAGCTGTACAGAAGTAGAGGAAAAATGGATGGTTCTGGTTCTCCTGTATAAAACTGATGCAGCTATCGGCCATGGCCACCGGGTTGCGCTGGTTAGCCTGCATCACCTCCTGGAAATAAAACACCTCTTCGGGAGCCACATGGTACTTCCCTATCCTGCCGGTATGATACCCGGCCAGTTCTTCCAGAAGTACCGGGAGGGAGTAAACATGATCATAGGCCCTGAAATGGTGGAAATGGTGCATGTGCCCATAGTGCCCAGTGGCATGGTTGTACATACCGGTCAGAATCACCGAACGGCTGGCACTGCACGAAGCAGAGGTACAATGGGCATTGTTGAACCTGATCCCCTCCGATGCCAGATAGTCCAGGTTGGGAGTCTTTACAGCCTGGTTTCCATAACAGCCCAGATCACCGGTACCATGATCATCGGCTACAATCAAGACAATGTTGGGAAATCCGGAACGATCCGGCTCGTCACTTGCAGTCTCCGTACTACTACAACCGGACAACAAAATGGCTACTAACAGTGAAATCCAGAAGAAATATCTGTTCATAGTTATCACTTCTTTGTGTATAGATCAATAAATTTCTGGTCCAGCTCTTCTGAATCTCCATATTTCACACGTAATTCGGTCAACTTCTCTTTCAGTTCGGCCACAACGTCGGCATATTCCGGATTGTTATATTCGTTCTGCATCTCCATGTGATCATTTTTGCGATCATAGAGCTCCCACTCATCCACATCGTAATAGAAATGTGCAAGTTTGTATTCCCTGGTCACGATCCCGTAGTGTCGTTTCACCATATGTACAGCCGGATACTCATAGTAATGATAGTAGACCGCATCACGGTCCCAGCCCTTAATATCACCTTTTAGCAGTGGAACGATGCTCTCTCCCTGCATATCAGAAGGTGCCTCAATGCCGGCAATATCCAGAAAGGTCTGAGCAAAGTCCATGTTCTGAACCATCTCATCGCTTTTACTTCCTGGCTCCACGGTTCCGGGCCATCTGACCAGCAGGGGTGTTTTAAATGACTCATCATAGATAAAACGCTTGTCGAACCAGCCATGCTCTCCCAGGTAGAATCCCTGGTCAGAGGTATAGAC
>DAOWFP010000136.1 GCA_030637895.1 Bacteroidota bacterium
AGACGGGTGAGGGAGATTGGAATCCGGAAGGTAAACGGAGCTACTGAAGGACAGATTCTAAGAATGCTGAACCTTGACTTTTTGAAATGGATCCTTCCCGGCGTTGCCTTCGGAATCCCTCTGGGCTGGTACTTTATGCAGAAGTGGCTGGCTGGATTTGCCTACAAAACAAGGCTGGACTGGTGGATTTTTGGTCTAGCAGCCCTGCTTGCCCTGGTGGTGGCCATTCTGACTGTTAGCTGGCAAAGCTGGAGGGCCGCCCGGAGAAATCCTGTGGAAGCACTACGCTATGAATAATCCAAAAAACAAAACCAAATGAAAGCTTTACAAAATCTGATCCTGCTGATCCTCTTCCTGGGAATGCAAGCCTGCAACATTAGACCTAATGTTCCCTCCTACCTTGTTGATCAAAAAAGTTCATTCAGGGAAAATCCTCGGGAAGCCAACCTGTTGTGGTTCCGGGAAGCAGAATACGGTATGTTTATCCATTACGGCCTATACAGCCTGCTGGAGAAGGGAGAGTGGGTGCAATTGCGTGATACTATCCCTGTTGCAGAGTATGCCTTACTTAAGGACCGATTTACAGCAGAACATTTTGATGCAGACAGAATCACCGATATCGCTATTAACGGTGGGATGAAATATATCACCATTACCTCCAAGCACCATGATGGCTTCTGCCTGTTCGAAACCAAAGCCACGGATTTCAATGTGATGAACTCCCCTTGTGGCCGGGACCTGATCGGGGAACTATATGATGCATGTGAAAGAAAGGGATTGGCGCTGTTTCTCTACTACTCCTACGGTGCCGACTGGAAGCACCCCTACTTCTATCCCAGGGAAGCTGGCTGGTCCGCTGCCAGGCCCGCCTATAAAGAAGCTCAACCAGAATACAAATATGAGAAGGAGTCTGATTTTAAAATCTATGTGGATTTTGTGCATCAGCAACTCACCGAACTTCTTACTCAATATCCCAATATTGCCGGCATCTGGTTCGATCCAATCATGGGCTATTACAGTCGTCCCGATCTTTTCCCCATCGACTCCACTTATGCCTTGGTAAGGTCGCTCTCCCCCCATGCGCTTATCTCATTTAAACAGGGAGCCAACGGCGAAGAGGATTTCATAGCCCCCGAAAGAGGTGGAGGAGCCCGGGTAGGCCAGCAGTTTGAGGTGGCCAGGAAGGTCTATGAACTGAACAAAGATAAGCCCCGGGAGATCTGTAATACCCTGCAGCCCCATGCCTGGGGGTATAACAAAGCTCATGACGGCAATCATAAATCTGCTGATGAGATTATGCAGATGCTGGAAGACGCCCGAGCCAATAATGCCAATTTACTTTTGAATGTGGGGCCAAAGGGGAATGGTTCCTTTCCGGAAGAGGATATTGCTGCCATAACTGAGGCCGGAGCAAGGCTTTAAATCTACCATAGGAATACATTTGATTTATATTTAATCCGTTTGTAAATTGCATATAACCAACTCCTTTAGCTCATGTCTGATAAACTCAAAGGACTTCCCCGGTTCTGGAAAGAGGTAAAAAGACGTAATGTACTCCGATCCTTGGCCATCTATGCAGGTACTGCTTTTATTATCCTTGAAGCATCGACCATAGTCCTTCCCCGTTGGGGCCTCCCCGACTGGAGCATCGACCTGGTGCTATATCTGCTGATCCTGGGAGTATTCATCAATGTCATTGTGTCCTGGATCTTCGATATCACTCCCCAGGGGATGCAAAAAACCAAACCCCTGGAAGAGATTCAGCCAAATGAGACACCATCTGATTCCAAAAAGTGGAAAGCAGCCACTTATGTGAGCCTGGTGGTTATTGTGGCCCTGATCATCGTTAATGTGGTGCCAACAAAGGATCTGAAAGCAGGTGATATCCAATCTCTGCTGATTTTGCCATTTGACAATTTCACCGGCGATGACCAGCTGGATTACGTGGCTGCCGGTATGCATTCTTCCCTGATCGGTGATATGGGACGGATCAGCGGATTACGGATCATTTCAAAAACCACGGCAAATATTTATAAGCGTCTGGAGCTGGACCCCAATTCAGCTTATGCGCATTTTCTTTTCTGCCAGAGAAGACATGATGAAGCCATAGTTCAGGCCAATCTGGGATTGGAACTCGATCCGCTGGAACCTGTTACACTGGGCTTATATGGTGTTGTGATGCTGGATGTGGGCGATTACCCTATGGCTGTAGAGATTCTTGAAAGAGCTTTTTCAATAAATCCAGACTTCGGCTTCGCAAAGGCCCATTTGTTACGTGCCTATCGCTGGACAGGTCAGTATGACGATTGGATTGGCTTATGGAAACAATTGTCCTGCTGGGATGATGAACATAAAACGGCCATCGAAAATACACTCCACGAGCAGGGTTATGTGGAAATGCTGAAAAAATATAAGTTGCCCTACCCGAAGGACTAAGCATCATCAGGCCGATTGACCCTTTTCAAATAAGTATTATCTTGCATATATGCTCTTGTAATCCTTAACCTAAATCTTATATACCATGAAACTTAAGATTGACAACACCCGAAGAGAATTCCTGCGTAAGCTCATTGCAGGCACTTCTGCCATGGGCATGGCCCCTTTACTGGGCAGTCTGCAATCCTGCACCACCTCCGGAGGCGATCCTGGATCGATACTTAAAATACCTCAGCGTGCCTTTGGAGCCACCGGGGAGAGCGTGGGAATCTACAGCCTGGGTGCCCAGGCCACAGTGGAGCAAGTGGGAATGAAGGAACAGGCCATTGCCATTGTAAATAAGTGCATCGATATGGGAATTAACTACATCGATACTTCTGCCTGGTATGGCCAGGATGGAATCAGCAGCGAGGGAGATCATTTGAGAGGCACCAGCGAACGGCATGTGGGTGAAGTGATGAAAACCCGCCGCAACGAAGTGTTCCTGGCCACCAAAACGCATGACCGCAGCTACGACGGGGCCATGCGCCACCTGGAAAGCTCCCTGAAGAACATGCAAACCGATGTGATCGATCTCTGGCAGATCCACAACTTCGGGGGGATGGGTGAAGAAGATTTTGACCATATCTTTTCTGATGAAGGATGCATGAAGGCACTTCTGAAGGCAAAGGATGAAGGGGTGGTCCGCTTTCTCGGATTTACGGGTCATCAGGATCCCGATCCCATGAAGGAGTTGTTGGACCGCTATGACTTTGATGCAGTACTGATGGCCCTGAATGCCGCTGATAAACACCATAATCCCTTTATTGAAAAGTTATTGCCCTCTGCAGTGGAGAAGAACATGGGAATTATCGGGATGAAGATTCCCGCCCGTGACAGGATCTTCTCCCATGGTGGCATTATCACCATGAAGGAAGCCATGAGTTACACCATGACTCTTCCCGTCAGCACCATTATTGTGGGCATTGATAAGATCGCCGAACTGGAAGAGAATGTCCGGATCGCCAGCGAATTTGAGCCCCTTTCAGCAGACGAGATGTTGGCCATTGAAGATAAGGTCAAGCCCCATTACGAGCACCTGATGTTCTATAAGGGGCTTTCGGAGTGGCCGGAAGAATGGTCCGGAAACAATGTGTAGGGAGAACTAACTTTTGATTTAATAATTATCTCACTTACTTTTATTCCAGACTGAGCGAATAAGTATATGGAAAAGAAGAGCATTCCCAAATTTTATGGGCTAAGGATATACCTGTCCTCCATCATACTCTATTTCTTTCTGGTCCTCCCTTTCATAGGGTTTATCATTTTCCAGAACGTACCCACCTTTATAGAGAACCGTGCCGGCGGAATGGAACAGGTCGCTGCTACAGCCGATTCCCTGATTAATGCTTTTGACACCATCCCGGTGTTTACTGAGGAGGAATTGGACCACATGATTAACCTAACCATCCAGGGTGATGTAGATGAGCTGGTAGACAAAGCCAATAAATATGAAGAGTCTGATAGCGACACACTTTCTGAATCCGAAGATGATAGGATTCTGATCGGACCACACCCGGATGAGGAAGATGGTCTTAAGATGTTTGCAGATCAAGGGCCATTTTCACGTTACTTCTTTCTTCTGTTTGTTCTTCTTGGTGTTAGTCTGCTAATTGGATTTATTTATAACAGGCCCTTCAAACGCTTTTTCAAAAAGAAACGAAGAAAGAAGGAAATTCCCCAGAAACTGCAAGCTGTTTGCCAAAAGCGTCTCTTTAACCTCCCACTGGTGAACAGCCTGATTATCACCATGCCCAATATTGTGGTGATCATCTATTCCCTGATATTCCTGGTATCGGAAGTCAGCTTAGATGAGGAGGTGGAGAGAAACATGTTTATTCAGCTAAATTATCTGACTATTGTGGCCACTCTGCTGGAGTTTCTTTTTGTCTACTACTGGCAGAAACACCGGGTACATATCAGGTACATCGACCATATCTATTCTGAAGTTGAACTTCGCAAACAGGTCTTCCGCCGGAAGGGTGGAAAGATCAGGAACCGCTTTATGGTCGCCAGCGGTATGACCACCTTCATCCCGCTTATGGTGGTGACGGTATACCTGGTACTTAGTCTTACATCTGTTAAAGAATTGGCAGTAGAAGGGTACTCCGATGAACAGCGTGAGGTTCTGTTTGGTCCCTGGAGCGACATTGTTGAGATCGGGATGGATGCTGAACCAGTAGAGGGAGCAGATGCTGAACCAGAAAAGTTGACAGACAGATTCTTCTATGTAAATGCAATCGATTCCATCGTAATGCTGGTGGGAATCGGGAACGGGATCCTGGTTTCCTTCATTTACCTCCTGCTCTTTATCCGGTGGACCAACCGGGACATTACCTGGCCCTTGAAAGAGCTTCTGAAGAACATCAGAAACACAAGGGGCGGTGATACGGAACAGTATTCCATTGTGCGCACCAACGATGAGATTGGGGAGCTGGCCGAAGGCTACAATGAGATGACCGAAAAGATTCATAATTATGTGGAGAGTATCTCGGCCATGAACAGGGACCTGGAAAAAAAGGTAAATGAGAGAACCCGGGAGGTGGTGGAGCAGAAGGAGGAAATTGAGACGCAGAAGGAGGAGATCGAAGCACAGCTCGACCTGGCTACCCTTCAGAGAGACACCATATCGAACCAGAAAGAGTTGATTCTGGACAGCATCCACTACGCAAAAAGGATCCAGTCGGCCATTCTTCCGCCGGTTCAACTTTTAAAAGAGCACCTTTCCGACCACTTCATCCTGTTCAAACCAAGAGATATAGTAAGTGGTGACTACTACTGGGCCAGGGAGAAGGATCAAAAGCTACTTATTGCAGTGGCCGACTGCACCGGTCATGGAGTGCCCGGCGGGTTCCTGAGTATGCTGGGAATCTCATCTATGAACGAAATTATAAACCGCAGCAAAGAGCTGAACCCGGGAAAAATCCTGGAACAACTGAGGGAAGTCGTAATCGAATCCATGCACCAGACCGGTTCCAGGGATGAGGCACAGGACGGTATTGAAATTGCCCTTTGCGTATTCGATCTGAAGAAGCTTTCCATGGATTACGCCGGGGCTAACCGGCCCCTTTACCTGGTAAGGGATGGGGAGGTTCAACATTTTCATCCCGACCGGATGCCCATTGGCATTTACGAGCAGGACCCGCTTCCATTTAAAAAGCACAATATCAAGCTGAAGAAGGGTGATTCCATCTATCTCTTTTCGGATGGTTATGTGGACCAGCTGGGAGGACCGCTGCGAAAAACCTTCCGTGCTATAAACTTCAGGAAACTACTGCTGGAGGTACAGGATCAACCAATGGAAAAACAAAAAGCGATCCTGGTGGAAAAAATGGCCCTTTGGCAGGGTCAGGCTGAACAGATTGATGATGTACTGGTTATGGGTATCAGAATTTAGTGAAAAACAATCAGGCATCACTTTTAATGTACTCAAAGGAGAGCTTTGACATTCTCGACATCTCCTGACCCACCTCAAGCATATCTTCATCATCCTCTTCATAGAGCCATTTGATCTCAAGTTCTATGTCCAGAGCATTGATTGCATTCAG
>DAOWFP010000124.1 GCA_030637895.1 Bacteroidota bacterium
TGGGTTTAACCCTTATCAGGGCATTTTCCAGCGACATGAGCTATGCGAGAAACTCAGGAATAAATCACCTGAAGATCACCAAAAAAGTAAAAAGCAAATGAGCACAACTAAATCTAAAACAAGAAAGCTGATCCGATCTGGAGTAGAAAGAAACGTGATTTTGTTAAATACGAATATTGTCCTTTTGCTTGCCCTGATAATGATCATATTTATCATGCCCACGATCCCCACCAAAGACAATTTTCTAAATAGCATTCTACTGGGCACTATTTTAATATCAGGACTATTTGCTGCCGATTTTTCCAAAGCTGCTTTCCGGATATTATTTTCCATGGGCATAGTTGTTATAATATTCACTATTTTAAATATGATTTTCCAGGAAATTAGAGGTCTTAAAATCCTAACATTCCTGCTAAACACCCTCTTCTTTATCTTTGTGACCATTGCCCTTGTTTCCCATGTGGCAGGAGCCAGAAAAGTGTATAGTTCTACTCTTTTGTGCGCGATTAACAGCTATCTTCTAATTGGCCTGACACTTTCCATCCTGGCTATGACACTGGATCTTTTTAATCCCGGGAGCTTTGCCCAGTTAGATCCTATGAAAGAAGGCTTCGCTGCCTTTATTTACTATGGATTTGTCACTCTTTCCACCCTGGGTTATGGTGACATTACTCCTACTACTGAGGCGGCAAGATCTCTTTCAATTTTTACTGCTCTGTTTGGACAACTTTACCTGGTGATGATTATGGCCTTGATCATAGGTAAATATTTGAGGGACGATCAAAACCCAGATTAGCCCGTACCAGTGGAAAAAATTATTGTGTGAATTTTACAATTTGAACCCAATCTATTGAATAATTCATTCAATAATAGTTAAATTTGACTTTTCCAAATAATTATTGCCCAATTTCAAAACAACAATGATGAGAGATACAGATTACTCAAAATGGCAACTGTGGTCACTGGTAATCCTGCGTGTTGCCATAGGCTGGCACTTCCTCTATGAAGGGATTGTCAAACTGCTGAATCCAAACTGGTCATCCCTGGGATATCTGATGGATTCCAAAGGACTCTTTGAGGGTGTATTCCATTCCATTGCCGGGAATCCGGCTCTGCTTAATGTAATGGATTCTATAAATATGTGGGGTCTTATCCTCATTGGAGCGGGACTGATTGTGGGTCTTTTTACCAGAATTGCCTCCATCGCCGGAATTGCACTACTGGCATTCTACTATCTCTCCCACCCTGCCATAATCGGGGTGAGCTTTGCAATGCCTACAGAGGGAAGCTACCTCTGGGTCAATAAGAACCTCATTGAACTGCTTACCCTGTGGGTAATTGTGCTGTTTCCCACATGGAAGACCATTGGGATGGACCGATTTCTGTTCAATAAGAAATAGATTACTGTTATGAATGATAAAGATAAAAATGCAAGCGGTAGCAAGATGAACCGCAGGGATGTACTTAAAGGTTTAGCTACTGTACCTGTTCTGGGTGCTATGGCTTATGGTACATGGAGAAAAACCAGGCAGGAACACATCCGAAACCACAAATTGTCCAAGGAGCTCAATATGAGCGCCGAACAGAAGGAATATTCACCTTTTAAACACGATGGTGATACCATCAGGATAGGGATCATCGGATATGGGATTCGTGGAACTCAGCTGATGAAAGCTGCCGGATTTACACATCCTGATGCCTTGCAGAAATTAAAGGATCAGTCTGCCACGAATTCCCAGGATAAGCGATTCGCTGACTTCCAGGAACAGGACGATCTTAATATTCGTGTGACAGGCGTATGCGACCTTTTTGATGTTCATGCCGAAAAAGCCATAGCTGCTGCAGCCAATATTGGACGGGAAGGTACAGGAGGTCAAATGGGGCAACCTCCCAAGCGATATCTTAACTACAGGGATATGCTCGCCGCTGATGATATTGATGCTGTCATTATCGCATCACCAGACCACTGGCATGCGCAGATGACCATTGATGCTGCGAAAGCTGGGAAGCACGTCTATGCAGAGAAAGGTTTTTCTCTGACCATGGATGAAAACTATACTATCCGTGATGCAGTGAAGTCAAGTGGCATTGTTTACCAGCTTGGTCACCAGGGTCGTCAGACCGAAAGCTATATCAAGGCCAAAGAGGCCATTGATAAAAAGCTTATTGGAAAAATCAACCTGATCGAGGTTTGCACCAACCGCAACTCAGCCAATGGAGCCTGGGTCTATGACATCCATCCCGATGCCAACCCAAACACCGTAGATTGGGCAACATTTGAAGAACCCTGCGAGGTCAAACATCCTTGGAGTCCGGAACGCTTTTTCCGCTGGAGATGCTGGTGGGACTACGGAACCGGACTTTCGGGCGACCTGCTTACCCATGAATTTGATGCCATCAACCAGATCCTGGGCATGGGTATTCCCACCTCGGCGTCTGCTTCAGGGGGTGTCTACGTCTGGAATAATAAGAAGAGGGGCGACTATGTCAATGAGATCCGTGAGGTACCCGATGTATGGAACGCAGTGCTTGAATATCCCGACCTTGATTTCAGTCTGCTCTATAGCGCTTCACTTGGGAGTAACAACAGCAGGGGAAAGACGATCATGGGTCATGATGGCTACATGGAATTTGGGAATTCATTGACCGTTTATGCAGACCGCCAGAGCACCAGGTATGCGGAGCAGATCAAGAGCGGACTGATCGATCCCGAACTTCCCATCTATACCTATATTCCCGGTCGTAAAAATACAGATGCCGTTGCCACTGCCACAGAGCAGTACTTTGCTGCCAGGGGACTGCTCTATACTTACCGGGGTGGACGAAGGGTGGATACCACCCACCTCCATATTGCAGAGTGGCTGCAATCCATAAGGGAAGGTACACAGCCCAGCTGCAATGTCGACCAGGCTTTTGAAGAGGGTGTCGCTGCTGCCATGGGCATTATGGCGCATAGGGAGAACAGAACCATCTTCTGGGATAAGGATAAGGAGCAGGTAGTTTAAGCTGGAGGTCCCAGCATTCCCCGCTCACGCAAATCCTGGTAAACATTCCATAGACCATAAATCTCGTTATAGACTTCCAGCTCGGAACAATGGATACCGCAAACTATCCGCTGCGAAAGAAAGAGCTGAAAAGCCTCAAGTTCCAGTCCCTTAAGACCGGTAATATCTGAGATATTCTCCGCGCTGACAAAGGTTTCAAACTGATCTTGTTTATCCTGGTTCTTTTCTAACCAGTATACCTTCCGGGCCGACTTGGCATGCTTACTAAAGTTATAATAGAAAAAAGATATCGGTGAGGTCAGTAACAAACCTGCACTTTTAACAGCTTTCTCATCCATCTCCAGAGGCACTTTATCAGGATCCTGCCGGGGGAGCCCCATGGAGGCCCCCAGGGTTTGTTGCACCGGCATATCAATAAACGCTTCACGGAAGTCATCATAGCTCGAGCCCCACTCAAAGATGCGTGCTTCCTGCAACTGATAGCGCATTCTCCTTAATATGATATGACGGTTTTCATGGACTACCATCACGGGAACAAGGGTATCGCGGAAAGCAATGTTTCGGATCAGTAATGTATCACCCGGATGGACCGGCAGTCGAAAAATGCCCAGGCTATCTGTGACGTCGCCCTTATGGGTATTAATATTGATCACATGTGTAGCCGATACAGGTAAATACAATTCGTCGTAAATAATTCCGGCCAGGTGAAATAATGTATCACCCGGCTGGGCATGTAGCCGCGACTGCAACAGGAACAGGGCGCAGATGACCGGAAGTATGATACGAAAGGACATATTTTATAAAATTATCCAATAATTTCTGGAAAATGCACCGTTTAACAATCCTTAACCAAAGTGCCGGTATTACAGTGCCCTATTGAACCAATTCAAAACAGATATGTTTACTCTAGGTAAACTGCGAAACATGACCAACATTGTATTTCTCGACCAAAAGACCATTGGGAAAGTAGATAACCTGAAACTTCTCTCCAAATTGGGCAAATTAGATACCTATAAATCCACTGAACCTGAGCAGATAGTAGAACGATGCAAGGGCAAAGATATCGTAATTGTAAACAAAGTGGACATGACCGAAGTGGTGATGAAACAACTCCCCGATCTGAAGCTAATCTGTGTTGCCGCCACAGGGGTGAATAATGTGGATCTGAATTATGCAGAGAATAATGGGATAGAGGTCAAAAATGTGGCCGGTTACTCCACCGATTCTGTGGCACAACTCACCTTCACCATGCTTCTTTACCTGGTAAATAAGCCCTACTACTATGATACTTATGTAAAGAGTGGGGCTTATTCGAGAAGTGACTCATTCACCCATCATAATGAGCCTTTCTGGGAATTAAAGGGAAAGCGCATGGGAATCATTGGCCTGGGAACCATCGGAAGACAGGTGGCCAGAGTTGCAGAATCCTTTGGGATGGAGGTGGTTTTCTATTCTACTACAGGGAGGAACAACCACATAAGTTACAAAAGATTTGAACTGGAAGACCTGCTGAAAAGCTCGGATGTGATCTCCATCCACGCACCACTAAATAATCAGACCCGTGATCTGATCACCTATGAAAGAATGAAACTGATGCGGCCGTGCGCCATTCTTCTCAATCTGGGAAGGGGTGGAATTGTAAACGAAAAAGACCTTGCAAAGGCCCTGAATGAAAATGTCATTGCTGCAGCAGGCATCGACGTGATGGAACAAGAACCCATCAACGCCGACAACCCCTTACTTAAACTGTTTGACAAGGAGAAGATCCTGATCACCCCTCATATGGCCTGGGCCTCTAAAGAGTCCAGGGAACTCCTTGTGGAAAAGATAGCTCGCAATATTGAAGTCTTTCTGAAAAGCAGGTAAGTACTTACATCAAAGATTTTCCGGCCTTAATAAGCAGGTTCTTGGTGGCTATGATGCCTTCATCCTGACTCAGCTCCCTTCCTTCATACTCAATGCCTATATATCCCCTGAATCCTGAATCCTTCACAATCTTCAGAAGCCTGTAGAAATCTTTGGTAGTTTCATTTCCCTCTTCATCAAAATCATGGGATTTGGCACTTACTCCTTTGGCTAAGGGCATAAGCTCCTTCATGCCCTGGTAAAGGTCATATTTCTCCCCACCGGGCTTACGATCTATTATGAAATTACCGAAATCGGGAAGGACACCACAATTGACCATCCCGGTATTCCTGATCACAGAGGTGAGCCAGCTTGCCCTGGATGAAGGGCCGCCATGGTTTTCAACAATCACGCTGATGCCATAATCGGCAGCGAACTGACTTAATGTAATGAGACTTTTAGTGGTAGAATGTGCCACATCCAAATCTGATCCCCTTCCACGGGCATTCACCCTGATGGAATGACAACCCAGAATTTCTGCAGCCTCCACCCACTGATAGTGTTTTTCCACCGCAAGCTTCCTTTTCTCCTCATCCTGATCGCCCAGTGCGCCGGCAGTGTCGATCATCAATAATACATTCTTCACCCCAATATCCTCTGTACGTTTAAGGAGACCCTTGATATACTCCTTATCCGCTGAAGGGAAAAACTGGTCAACATATTCAACTGCATGAATATCAAAATTATCTTTTGTATAAGCCGGGAAGTCAAGGTTTTCCATTTCTTTCTCTTTTCCTCGGAATTTCCTGTTCAGCGACCACTGGGCCAGCGAAATATCGAAGAATAGTTCTCGGGCCTCTTGTTCCTGAGCCAAGGGATTGCTACCGCTATCTTTTGCATTTACAACCTGTCCGGCAGAAATGGCTGCAGCTGCCAGGGCTGCACTCTTCATAAATGTTCTTCTGTTTTGCATAATATATATTTTATAGTTCTTTAATCTTGATATTTCTGTACCATACTTTGTTGCTATGATCCTGAAGGCCTATATAACCCTCTTCCTGTAGATTGGCCCAGTCAGCGTTCAAGCCCTGAAATTTGGATCTTGCCACCAGCGCATCCCACATCTGTGTTCCATATTCATATTCTACCACAACTTCACCGTTTTGAATATGTTTCACATGCTTATCTTTCACAATTAGTTCCGCTGAGTTCCATTCGCCCGCACCTTTGAAATTCTGGGGATCAGCAGGAATCAGGTCATAGAGCGATCCGGCCTGACGGTTTCCGTTCGTTCCCATTTTGGCATCGGGATGTGCGGCATTATCCAGCACCTGCATCTCAGGGGCTGTCATGTAAATAGCGCGATATATAGTATCTTCCGAACCAAGGTACAGGATGCCTGAATTGCCTGTCTCAACAATCTTCCATTCCAGTTTCAGGTGAAAATCAGAAAATTTTTTATCAACAACAATATCTCCCCTGCTACCTTCAGTTTTGGGGCTGAAATGGAGCGTTCCATCTTCCACGATCCACCTTTCAGGAACATAGTCTTTCTGGAATCCCCTCCACCCATCTGTGGTCTTTCCGTCGAAGAGCAGTACAAAGCCATCTGCCTTCTCTTCTGCGCTTAA
>DAOWFP010000007.1 GCA_030637895.1 Bacteroidota bacterium
AAACCTTAAAAATATCTGCATATGAAACCCACAATATTCACCTGGATCCTGGCTGTTTTTGGAGCCATCACCTTTTTGCCACTTATGATGGCACAGCTGATCATGTTGTTCAAGCCAAACAGCCAACAGGCTAAAGATCTGATCATTGGGAAAGGGAAAGAGTGGCGGGATCATACCCACTACAGATCGGCTCTTGCATTTGCATGGGCAGATATTCTTGTAATACTTCCCTTACTAATCTTAAGTTCAGTTGGCGTTTTTTCCGGTCAGCTCTGGGGATACATCTTATGGCTGGTCCTGGGTATCCTATCCATCTACTTTAGTATCCTGTTCTGGGTACTTGAAAAATCTTACACCTACAGTGCAGTGGGCTGGCTGGCCTACTACACTTATTTCTGGGGATTCTTCCTTTACTGGGGTTTTGGTACTTTAGTATACTCCATAATGATTATCATAATTTAAATACTCACAAGATGTCACACAAAGCTAACGAGGTACTTTCCGATGAAAAAAATCAACAGAGATCCCTCCGGCTGAAGGCCGGTATCATTATTGCCATTTTGACGATCCTGGTCAGGTTTGGCATTCCTTCCGTATTCCCCATGGCTGCAGCAGTCGGGGTACTGGGTGGACTCCTGGGTGGCTTGTTAATCCTGGTATGGTGGGCCTTCTTTAGCCGGGCACCCCGAACCGAGAGATGGGTAGCTGTTGTCCTGATGATTGTTGCCATAAGCATAACATCCCAACTCATTCATGAGTCGCTTTCAACAGGAATGATGGGAATGATGTTCCCGTCCTACGCCCTTCCAATTCTGACAGCGGCCTTTGTTGCCTGGGCAGTCCTTAGCCGTCGCCTCACAAACAAACTTCGATGGACCCTAATGATCATGACCATAGTTCTTGTATGTGGCATGTGGATCCTTGTCCGTTCAGAAGGTATTTCAGGCCATTCTGCGGCCGATTTTAAATGGCGTTGGGCAGAAACTTCTGAGGAGCAGCTGCTGGCAAAAACAGCCGGGGAATCAATGGTGCTCTCATCAAATACCGCAACAATGGATTCCGAAGCTGAATGGCCCGGCTTCCGGGGCCCTGAAAGGGATGGGATTGCTCGTGGAACCAGAATTTCGACCGATTGGACGGCGTCTCCGCCCAGCGAGCTATGGCGCCAGCCCATCGGGCCGGGATGCTCCTCATTTGCGGTACATGGAAATCTCATTTACACACAGGAACAGCGTGGTGAAGAGGAAGTCGTCTCATGCTACAATCTGAGCACAGGTGACCCGGTGTGGAAGCACAATGATGAGGCTCGTTTCTGGGACTCGCATGCAGGTGCCGGTCCACGTTCAACTCCTACCCTGAGCGGCGGACTGGTTTACACCTTTGGTGCAACAGGGATCCTGAATGTACTTGATGCCAGAGATGGTGCAATTGTATGGTCCCGGAATGCAGCGACCGATACCGACACTGAGGTGCCGGAATGGGGTTTCACAAGCTCACCACTGGTAACTGCCGATGTTGTTGTTGTTGCTCTTGCCGGGACAATGGTCGCCTACGATCTTGCTACTGGTGATCAACGCTGGGTGGTTGCAGAGGGTGGCAAAGGATATAGTTCACCACATTTTTTTGAGATTGGCGGTGTCCCTCAGGTATTGTTGATGAACGATTTTGGTGCCATTAGTGTCGCGCCTGAAAGCGGAATCCTGCTATGGGAATATCCATGGCCGCATTCAGACCGAATCCTGCAGCCGGCTCGATGCGATGATGGGGATATTCTGCTTAGCACAGGAGGGGGAAAGGGCATGCGTCGTTTGAAAATTACCAGGGAATCCGGTGGATGGAATATTGAAGAGCGACTGAGTGCGGTCCAGCTGAAATCCTACTTCAATGACTTTGTTGTTCACAAGGATCTTGCATTCGGCTTTAGCGGTCCTTTTGTTGAATGTGTCGACATTGTAGAGGGAGGGCGCAAGTGGAAAAGTGGACGCTATGGTGGCCAGCTGATATTGTTGGCCGACCAGGACCTGCTGGTCGTATTGACTGAGAAGGGGGAGCTGGCCCTCCTCAAAGCAACTTCAGACAAGTTCACAGAACTTGCCAGATTTCCAGCCATCGAGGGCAAGACTTGGAACCATCCAGTTCTTGTGGGCGATATCCTGCTTGTTCGCAACAGCATTGAGATGGTAGCGTTCCAACTTTCCCCATCTTAGTATAATCCTGCCTTTTTTTTCATTTGTGGGATTTGATTTCTTGGAATACAGATATTTGAATTATCTTATTCTGCTCATTCAAATTGCATCTACCTATGAACCGAAAGCTTATTCTGCCCCTTTTAGGTCTTTTGTTGCTTTGCTCCTGTGCTGAGAAAAGCCAATACTCCGATTGGCGAGGCCCCAAGCGGGATGGTATTTACCAGGAAACCGGTCTCTTAAAACAATGGCCAGCGGAAGGGCCGAACTTGCTATGGTCCTATGAAGAATTGGGTTTTGGTCACACGGCAGTAGCTGTAAGCGATAACAGGGTTTATCTCACCGGAATTAAGGATTCCGCCCAATCGATGGGAACTCTATTTGTCCTTGATACCCAGGGAAATCTGCTTTGGGAAAAAGCTTATGGCAAGGATTTTACCAACAACTTTATTGGAACACGTTCCACACCGGTGGTGGTGGATGACCTGATATACATTGGAAGTGGTGCAGGTGCTGTATACTGCCTTCAGACCGAAAACGGGGAAGAAGTGTGGTCCAGGGATTTCATACAGGATTTTGGAGCTGATTCTGTTATCCAGTTTGGGCATTCTGAATCTGCTTTGATTGATGGAGATCACCTGATCTGTGTGCCCGGCGGGAAAGAAAATAATGTGGTAGCTCTAAATCGCTTTACCGGGGATATTGTATGGAACTCAAAGGGAAACGGGGAACAGGCCACCTATAATTCACCCATTCTGATTGAGGTGGGCGAACAGCGCCTGGTTATTGCCATGACCGCAGAATCTATTATGGGAATCGATGCTGCCACCGGAGAAATGTACTGGCGGGTTGAACAGACCCAACAAAATAAAATTCATGCCAACACGCCCCTGTATGCCGATGCAAGGCTGTTGGTCTCCAGTGCCGATCCCACCAGCACATCCGGACTGGTTCAATTGGAGCTCCTGGATGAAGGCAAAAAAGCACAGGTCGTTTGGAGGGACAGGAAATTCCGAAACCTGCTTGGAGGCCTGGTCCGGGTTGATTCCTGTATATATGGATCCACTGCATTTGGTAGTGACTGGCGCGTAATAGGCTGGAATTCAGGAGAGACGCTGGTTCGGAACAGGGATCTTGGGGGCGGGTCGATCATCTTTGCAGACAAGCTGTTCTATTGCTATACGGAGCGAGAAGGTGAAGTGGCACTGGTGGATGCTAATCCGCAGAAATTTGAAATAATCAGTAAGTTTAAGGTAAGCCTGGGATCCAGGGAACACTGGGCCCGACCTGTTATTCACCAGGGTGTATTGTACATCAGGCATGGAGAAGCCTTGATGGCGTATGATATCAAAGATCCGGAAATAAACATTGACTAATGGACACCATCAAGGCAAGTACGCTGAAATTAAAAGCCAAACGGACCTTCCTAAAGAAAGGAACCTGTTCACGCACCTTTTTCTATATTTTGGACCGTGAATTCAAGCATCCCCTGGACGAAGAAGAAAAGGCCATCGACCCCCTGGCAGGAGGAATCCTGCAGCAGGGATATCAATGCGGCATGCTCTGGGGGGCCTCCATGGCAGTTGGGGCCGAAGCTCTTCGCAGAAATGAAAATCCGGATCGGGTCACAGGGATAACTATTCTGGCTACCCAGCACATCATGAAATCCTTTGTGGACAGGACCAAAAGTATCGAATGTGAAGACATCACCAACTGTGATTTCCAGAACAAACGAAACATTGCCAAATTCATGCTCAGCGGCAAATTTGTAAACTGCTTTATACTTGCCGGGAAATGGGCTCCGGAGGCTCTCCATGCCGCCAGAGAAGGATTATCCCAGGATCAGACCGATCTGCCACAGGAATCCCTGAGCTGTGCCTCTGAAACGCTTCGTCAAATGGGGGGAAGCAAGGAGGAGATGGCTATGGTTGCAGGCTTTGCAGGGGGGCTGGGCCTGAGTGGTAGCGGTTGTGGAGCGCTGGCTGCCGCCGTCTGGAAGAATGCTTTGAACCATAATCGGAAAGAAACCGGGAAGTCTGCCAACTATGATCCGGCTAAGGACCTTACCTTGAAAGCATTCTATGAAGAAACCGACTATGAAATGCAGTGCGATAAAATATGTGGACAGCGTTTCGAGACCATAGCCGAGCATACGGAATTTGTAAAAAACGGCGGCTGTAAAAAGCTGATTAAAGTACTTGCAGATACTGCTACAGTATGACTTATTCCCAGAAACTGCAGAAGCTCTTTCCAGAAATAGTACTTCATCCTGAGGATCTGCTGTTGCTGGAAACTTTTCAGATCAAGTACCTTCCTGAACGGGTAGCTGTTAAGGAGTTTGCCACCCTGCTAGCTACCTATCCAGTTGTTCATCGGTTCCTGCTTGTAAAATACCCACCCATCGCTTCTTTCCTTTCCCAGATCCTGAAAGAGAATCCGGCCATTAAAAATCAAGCATACATTAAGGAGCATTGCCATGAAGCTTTATGGGAGATAGCCGATCTGATTATCTACAACAAGTGCCCGGAACGATTCGATACGCAGGCACCCATCAAATGGGAGATCGCTGAAATTAATGCTATCACCTCCCTGAACGGAAAGGTTGTGGCCGATGTTGGAGCAGGATCAGGCAGGATCGCTTTCCTGGTGGCACCTGTTGCCCAAACCGTTTTCGCGCTTGAACCCCTGAGCAGTTTTCGCAGCTTCATGAAAGAGAAGGCTGGGGAAAAAGGCGTGAAAAACCTGTATATCATGGACGGGACCCTGGATTCAATTCCCCTGCCCGACCACACCCTGGATGTTCTGATCACCTCCAATGCAATCGGATGGAATCTCAATGAAGAGCTTATGGAAATTGAACGGGTGATTAAACCCGGGGGGCATGCCATCCATTTGCTGCAGTCGAACGAACAGGTGGCTAATCCATTTCACGAGAAACTGATTTCATCCCCATGGAATTATTCCAGTCTTGAGGACAACGATGAAATGAAAATGAAGCTCCGGTATTTCAAAAAAATCAAATGAGGGCAACATCTGTCCTGAGGACAGACCTGGCCGCGCTTAGCGGGTCCAGCTTGTAGTTACCTTATATGTATTCATTTGCCCGTCCACAAAGCTTTCCGAATAGGATAGTTTATCCTTGGTGAGGGTTTCAATATTGGAAGTTGAGGCTCCTTCATCCTCAGGGTCGAGAACCAACTGGTCCTCACCAATTAGCTGCCATTCGCCCGTTGTAGGATTCTCCTGTAGAAGTGAGGTCAGTATATAGGTCCCGCCCTCCTGGAACTCCATGCTTGCATCGGTTAATAGTGCTTTTGCCAGGGAAACCAGGGAAATCACAGCACTTTCTTCACTATCGCTTGTCATGTCCTGAAAAGTCCACACGCCATCGGTAAGCAGGGTTGCATTATCTGTTTCACAGGCGGTCAACAGCATCATGCCGACCAATATGGGAATAAGACCTGAAATAATATTTCTCATGATTCAATTTTTTAATTGCTTGATCTTGGGTATTTGTAGATTAGCCGATATCCGCGATCACTGTGTACTGGGTCTTTGAAAGGGATTTGAAATGCCGGAACACTTTCAGAAAAGCAGGCTGGATGTCCGGATCTTCAAAAAAGGACCATTCTCCCTTTATGCTGAACGCGGAATGATAGGATTCCAGATCCCGTGCCTCCTTGATCCCATACTGGTAGTAATCCCCTGCTGTGGAGCCTGCGCCACTTCGCATTTTGCGTTCCACCATCTTCTTGCGGAAGCCCCGGGTGTACTTCTCTGCTACCACCTCCATGACCAA
>DAOWFP010000108.1 GCA_030637895.1 Bacteroidota bacterium
CGTCGATACTCACCAGTGCTTCAGGTTTAACCGAGCGGATAAATTCCTCGCCTGTAACCAGGTTCCTGAGTCCCACCGTAGCCGCATTTGGAGTAAGTCGTATGGTCCTGGAAACAAGCCCATTGGTCAGGATCACTTCCTTATCGGTCCGATGCACTTCAGCCCGGATTTCCGGAGATTCAATCAGCCAATCCTTTTCAGCCACAGCTAACTCTGAAGATTGATCTGTTTGAGACCAGACCTGGGCACCCATCATGCTTTTGCCCAGAGGGATACCTTCATCCCAGGATCCGGCCAGCTGATCGAATACCAGGTCGTGAGGAGAGGGCTGAAGGGAAGGTTGCGGCATTTCATCCTGAGCAACAATATGGGGGAGTGAAAAAATAAAGAGGCTATACAGCAGCAGTTTTCTTTTCATATTCCAAAATAAAGCATTTATTTGGGCTTTGATAATCCTCAATAACGAATCATGAAAAAATTGGTCCTGGGTATCCTTATACTTTTTGGATATATTCATTCTTTTGCCGCCTTTCAGGGTGATGAAAAACGAGTATTGATCTATACTAAAAACGGGGAAGGCTATGTGCATGAGAACATTGCTGCCAGTGTGGCTGCCCTGGAAAAACTTTGCAAGATGGAAGGCATCCTAACTGAGGTATCGGATCAACCTTCGGTATTTACTCCGGAAAACCTGAAGCGCTATGATGCCATTGTCTTTTCCAACTCCAACAACGAGGGTTTTGATACAGAAGAGCAGAAACTGGCCTTCCAGACGTATATACGTAGTGGAGGAGGTTTTATGGCGGTGCATTCTGCCAATGCCACGGAGCGGGAGTGGCCCTGGTACTGGGCCATGGTTGGAGGTAAGTTTATCCGGCATGCTCCGCACCAGGAGTTTGATGTGCTGGTGACCGATGCGGACCACCCTTCCACCTCACACCTGCCGGCCAGATGGACCATTAAGGATGAGTGCTATTATTCCTTCCAGCTGAACCCGGATATCCATGTGCTGCTCTCAGCAGATATGACCACCGTTGAGGATGAGGGAAAAGATGAATATCCTGGGGAGACTTTTGGTCAACAGTTTCCC
This sequence comes from Bacteroidota bacterium, assembly GCA_030637895.1. Taxonomy (GTDB): domain Bacteria; phylum Bacteroidota; class Bacteroidia; order Bacteroidales. The sequence goes on from DAOWFP010000108.1 coordinate 1,091, forward strand.
CTTGCCTGGTGTCACAAGTTCGAAGGGGGACGTCAGTTCTATACGGCCCTGGGTCACGATCCCTGGTTCTATGAAGATCCCCTTTTTGTGGAGCATCTTCGCGGAGGATTGCTATGGATTATGCTCCGCGAAGAGTAAGAGTCCCCTCTTATTTCACATACTTCTCCAACCACTGATCCTGTTCCCACAGCATGTGCAGGATGCTTTCCTTAGCCCGGTAGCCGTGGCTTTCTTTGGGCAGCATCACCAATCTGACTGTGGCGCCCAGTCCTTTCAAAGCATTGAAGTAGCGGGTACTCTGCAAAGGGTATGTGCCCGAATTGTTGTCGGCTTCTCCATGGATCAGCAGCAGAGGAGTCTTCATCTTGTCGGCATGCATGAAGGGTGACATGGTATAGTAAACCTCCGGAGCTTCCCAGTATGTTCGTTCCTCACTCTGGAATCCAAAGGGCGTGAGGGTCCGGTTGTAGGCTCCGCTTCTGGCAATCCCTGCAGCGAATAAGTCTGAATGGGAAAGCAGGTTAGCCACCATGAAGGCTCCATAGCTGTGTCCCCCGCAGGCTACTTTGTTCCGGTCGATATAGCCCATGGCATCCACGGCATCAATAGCAGCCTTTGCATTGGCCACCAATTGCTCACGGAATAAGTCATTGGGTTCTTCATCTCCCTCTCCTACAATGGGAAAGGCGGCCCCGTCCAGCACCACATATCCTTTGGCAACCCAGTAAATGACCGATCCATAACTGGGATAGGTAAAGCGATTGGGATTGGCAGTGGTCTGTCCCGCACTGGACTTGTCCTTGTATTCCCGTGGATAGGCCCAGAGGATCATGGGGGCCTTCTCTTTCTTCTCCATATCATAGCCAACAGGCAGATATAGGGTGCCGGAGAGTTCCAGTCCGTCGTCCCGCTTATAGGTGATCACCTCCTTGTGGACATTCTGGATGCTTTTAAATGGGTTTTCAAAAGCAGTTATCTGCTTCAACTCATCTTTTTTCAGGTCTCTGAAATAGTAGTTGGGATAATCGCCTGGTGACTCAATGCGTACCAACAGCCTGTTTTTCTCCACGTCGAACTGACTCAGGTTCTCCAGTTTGTCGGTATAGGCTGACTGGTAGAGGCGTTTGGTCTCTTTGCTTTTCAGGCTCAACTGATCCAGGAAAGGAAATTGTCCCTTTTCAGAATAACCGCTACCCAGGAGAAAGAGATTTTTCTTTTGAATGCTCAGCACACGGCTTCCATATGCATTTCTTTGGGTAACAAAGCGGCCAGGATCGCTGTATCGATCCTGGTAATTGCGGTCATACAGTACTTCAGGTTCGATGGAAGCATCGGAAGGATTAAACAAATAGGTTTTGGTGTTTCGGCTGTTCCACCATTGATCCATGGCCACTGCTACCTCCTCATTGCCCCATTGAATGCCTGCAAAGCGGTTGATTGTTTTTAGCAAGGTCACCGGAGTGCCGTTAAAGGGCGCATCCAGTTGCTTTACTTCGTCCCTGTATTCCACCTCGTTTTTGGGGTCTCCCTCATCGAGGGCCTCTGAAAACACCAGGGTGGCAGGCTGGTCGCTTCTCCATTCCAGGTCTCTTCTGCCTTTGCGTACTGCCATAAATCCTTGGGGAAGGTCCTCAATCAATGGAACTTCCAGGACAGTTTCCACCTTCTCCGCACCGCGTGTATAAACTGTGGTCGTGGATGGAAAACGATAGTAGGGGACCAGGTAGGAGAAGGGCTTTTCAACAACGCTAACCATTACATAATCACCGTTTGGAGAAAAGCTGATGTTGCTATACATGGCGCTGCCCAGCCATAGTTCGCTGCTGCCGTCCAGAGTGACCTGGTGAAGTTCAGAAAGAGCCAGTTGCTCAAAATTGTGTTCGTCGTTCTTATTTTGCAACAGATCCTGGTAGGTGCGGTTCTGTGCTTTTTTACCATCCGCCACCGAGATAGTGGGACCGTTTGGAACGGCATTTCCCACATCAATCAGTTCTTTCCTTTCGGAAGAGATCATCTTAACCAGAATCGACCGGCTATCTTCAAACCAGTTGATTACGTCTCTCATATTAGCATTGATACGTGCTTCTGTAAGTCGCGTTGCAGTGGCCGAGGTGATGTCCAGTACCCAAAGCTCTACCCCGGCGGAAGTGGTATGAGTGAAGGCCATCTTCAGCTGATCGGGTGACCAGGTTAGATTAGAAATTTTTGGATTCCCGGGGAGCCCTTCGACCTCTTTTACTTCGGCATTCTCTTCCGATAGGTTTTTGATCTTAAGATTATTGTAATAGGTCGTACGGCTGCCGATATTGGTCGCAGGATCGATTCTCAGACCGCCCAGCCGCAGCTCCTGCCTGGAGAGCTCCTCAATGGTTTTATAGGCATCCCTGTAGAGGAGCACAATATACTCTTTGTTGTTATCCAGTAACACAGAAGGTGCCAGCGGCACATCCACAAGTTCCAATATCTCCTGTGAGGGTTTCTGGTAATCCAGGTTTACCTGGGCAATAAGACAAGGGGCCAGCATGGCCAGAAAAAACGAAAGCAGACTTACTTTTTTCATGTAGATTCTATTTTATTTGATCAGTGAAAGTACTTTGTCAGGGCTCAGTCCGGTAAAGTCATCCACAACCATGGAGACTCCCTCGTCCAGTAATTCCTCCCTGCTATGTCCCGATGCAATGCCCACCACCTGGATGCCTGCACTAAGGGCTGACTGGATGCCTGCTTTTGAATCCTCGAATACGATGCAGTTCTCTGCAGCAATTCCCAGTAAACTCAGGGAGGTAAGATAAACCTCGGGGTGAGGCTTCCCATGGCTCACATCCACCTTTCCCACAATATGTTCGAAGGTGTTTTCAAGCTTCAGCTTCTCCAGTCCCAGTTCAATGTTCAGGACCGGTGCCGAGGTAGCCAGGGCCAGCCTAATACCATTCCCGGTAATCTGATCCAGAAAGGCATGCACACCCGCAATGGGTCTCACATCCTCACTCTCACGGAGGATGGTCTGGTAATTGCTGTCCACCTCTTCCAGGTACAGGTCGAGCTTCTCCTGACTTAGATCTTCACCAAAGATCAAGCGCAATGAAGTGGGACCGGTTCGTCCCGAAAGGACGTTATCAAAGAGTTGATCATCAAAGGAAATCCCCTGTCCGTTCAGGAATTTTGCCCATGCAATCTTATGAAATGGATTGCTGTCAATCACCACGCCATCCATATCAAAGATGAATCCGTATTCCATAGCCTTGGAGAGATTTGGAGGAAGATCTATGCTTCCCCGAATTTTACCCATTTTACCTCGTCATTGTAGCCTGCACTAACAACTGTATCGATGAATTGCATGCCACGAATGCCGTCTTCAACACCCGGGAAGTCCAGCATTTCTGCTGTAGGTTCTTCGCCATTTGCTTTAGCTCTTAGGGTGAGACTGAAATTACGGTAGATATTTGCAAAGGCCTCCAGGTAGCCTTCAGGATGCCCACCCGGAACACGGGTGTTGTGTGTTGCTATATCGCTGTGCATGCTGGTTCCCAC
>DAOWFP010000169.1 GCA_030637895.1 Bacteroidota bacterium
GATGACCTGAACCAGCTTGGGATCGATGAAAAGGTACTTTCACTCACTTTTACCGAGTTTGGTCGCCGGGCCAAATCCAATGATAGTTACGGAACCGATCATGGAACCGCCACTCCGGTCTTTGTTTTTGGGACTCAATTGAACAATGGAATATACGGGGTCAATCCCTCCCTGAAGCCTGAAGACCTTAACAATTACAACCTGGTCTACAACATCGATTACAGGCAGATCTATACTTCCATCATCCAGGACTGGTTTGAGGGGGATGATCAGGCCCTTATCGATACAGGTTTTAGTGATTGGGTTGATACGCGATTGCCCATTGTCGATATCGGCGGGACCCATGCTTATAGTCCTGGAAAGAATTCAACTTCACTGCACATCTATCCCAATCCGGTACAGGACATGCTTCATATTCAGTACAACCTGGAGTTTAGAGGAGCTCTTAATCTTCATGTCATTGATGGCTCCGGGCGAAGACTTAAATCGGTGCAGCAGGAGGGAGTTTTTGGTCCCAATGCCATAACCCTGGATGTGTCGGACCTGAAAGAGGGGATGTATCACCTGCAAATGATCCATCGCGGAAAACGGATGCACAGTAGTTTTCTGAAGCTTTAGGTGGGAACGGGTCCCAATAGGATTATTCCTCTTCCAGAACAAATTCGCCCGGTTCCATCTTGAGTAGCAGGGGACGCTTGTATTTTCCCAGGGTATAGATGCCAGCCAAAACGGCAATGCCCTGGTCAGCGGTCTGGATAAAATCCCGCACTTCGACCCCCTCGTCAAACTCCCTTGTAAGGGTGTTGACCAGACTATCCGTTTCAAGGTCATATTGATAGACCACCAGGGAGTTATCGTTGGTCTGTGAGATATACAGGGCAAATTGAGCCTCATCCGTGATAAGGGACCCGGCCAACACTGCAGCCCGGTAGGTGAGTTCATACAAGGGCTCGGCTGGAAGATCTTTGATATTCCCGCTGCTCAGAACGTCAATTTCGGTACCGGCCATAATGTAATTGTTCCCTTCGTAATAGCTGGTGAGCCCAAAAAGAGCGCCCGATTTCTGGATTAATGAAGAAATTCCCTCTTCGATCTGGAATGAGTAGATATCGCCAGTGGCCGCCAGGGAGGAGATATCGAGGAACACAGTACGCAGGGTATAATTGTAGAAACAGTTCACGAAGTATCCGATACCAGATGTGTTGCTGTAGGCCCCGATAAAGAAGGGATAGTCCTGCCCGGTCTTGTTCAGGTGGCGCTGAATCAGGTACTCCAGGTCGGTATTTACAGGCAATTTGTTACTACGTTGCAATTGGAAATTGCTGTTGTATTTTGATATCCATGAGGAGCGGGTCACAAAATCATAACCCAGTACCACCAGGTTTCCCTGCTCGTCGCTGTAGGAGGAAAGCGGCATGGTCATATCCAGTGCATGCTGAGCTGTTACCATTCCGTTGCCGGGGTCAATACTAATCACATAAGCTTCGAACTGCTGGTTCATGGCTACAAATCCGACTGAGCCATTCTGAAGGATTAGCTTTGAAGTGGGAGCAAGCCAGTCGTAGTCCATGGTCCAGGTAAGTTCTCCCGATGAGGAGGTGCGTACCAGAGAGGTGTGGGGATATTCAATTTCGGCATTTTCATCTTTAACCGCCGAAATAAAAATGTAGCCCCCCTCAGGCAGTTCCACCACACTTTCAGGAAAGAGGGCCAGCTGCTCATCCGGATGGTTATAAATCTTCAGAAACCCATCCTCGGGCATGATCTCATTCTGATTAATCTCACATCCTGATAAAATCAGAAGCAGGATAGCTGTAAAGGTGATATGGTGTAAGTTTATTCTCATGGCATCAATAAAAGCATTCAACATTACTGTAGTGCTTCTGTTTTTGAAGCGAGAAGAGGATGGAGAGGTTGATCTGAAGATCATTCAACATGATATCATCCAGTGCAAAGGTTTCGCCACTACCTGTTGCATAGCGATCATCCTTGTTGGTAATGTTATGCAGTCCGAAATTATAAGCCACATTCAGATCAAGGATCACATACCTCAAATCGATGTATGTTCCTCCAACTACTCCGGCAGTAAACTTGGATCTGATAAAGGTCTCATTGGAGGCATCAAGAGAGCTCAGCAGGTGACCATAAGCAACTGATCCACCTGTGTAGGGTCGGAAGCGCTGAAAGTCAAAACTGTACCTGGCTTCCAGGGGAACACTGAAGTATCGAAGAAGATAAGGGGTCTCCTGTTCAACCGTTTCATTTGTGAAGTCGATTTCATTATGTTTGCTGAAACGGTAGGTATAGGTTCCGGGCTTCAGAGCAACAATGAGAAATTTGCTAAACCATTCAACTTGCACAAAATATTGATTTCCAATATTTTGCAACATATTTGAATAAGAATTCTCATAGCTTGCCCCGCTCAGGTCCTCGTAAATATTATAGGACTCCAGGACTACGATCTGGGCCATATTGACCCCGCCTCCGAAACCGATTCTGAGCTGGTTTAAAAATCCAGATCCCTGGGCACGGATGGTGCCTGTCAGCATCAGTCCCAACAGGATACACAGGATAATTCTTGGCTTTCTCACTCTTTCAAAACAGAATTAGTGCAAAAAGGTTGCACTTGTCTGTTTGTAAACGGAGAAATATCTCTTATGTTTCATCACTGGGGAAAAAGCCTGCCCCGGAGATAAAACACAATACTGCTAAATTGAAGAGACGATCTTCTTCAGGTTGATGGCGCTATGCTCAGCAAACTTCATGGGCTCAGGGGGGAAATCACTCTCGATAAACAGTTGATCAATACCCGCATCGTCCACCTGGCTGAGGATGGATTTGAAATCGATAACGCCTTCGCCGATAATGGTCTGGTTTCTCATTAACTGCATAAGAATATCCATGCTCTTGGAGGGATCGAAAGTAGTGTAGGGCTCATCCATTTTCTGAGTCATATCCTTGATATGAAGGAGTTTGATTCGTCCTGGATATTGTTTCACCAGTTTTACCGCATCCACTCCTGCAACAGCCGCCCAGAAGAGATCCAGTTCAAAGCAGACCAATTCGGGATCGGTTTCTTTTACCAGGATGTCGAAAGCCGAGACTCCATCAGTAGCTGCAAACTCCCCATTATGGGTGTGGTAGCCATATTGGATACCTCCGGCTTTACACTTCTCTCCAAATTTATTGTAGAGATCAGCCGCCGCTTTGAATTCGTCTGCCGTTTGTCCCATGAACGCGGGACTCAGGATATACTTCTGACCAATGATATTGGCTGCCTCAATGGCCTCGTCAATATTGTGTTTCAGAGAACTATCCGAGATATGTGCAGAAGTTGATACCAGTCCCAGGTCATCAAGCATCATCCTGATTTCTTTGGGAGTATGCTCATGATAACCATAACCACTCAGCCCCATAATTGTCACCAGGGGATTGTTTTTAAGTTCCTCTTCCGGACTGAAATAGTAGGGTCCGGCAAATTCCAGGTTCTTGTATCCAAATTCAGCCAGCTTCTTGATGGTACCGGTGAAATCATCGGAGAGGGGCCTGGCCAGGGTATATAACTGGATGCCTAAATCCCTGGAAATAGCCGCTCTGCGGGAGATAAATCCTGTGTTAAGCAGGGAGACTCCCGCAGCAGCAGCTGCACTATTTCTGATAAAAGTGCGTCTTTTCATAGCAGAAGATGCTATTGTTGCTTTTTCATTTTCATGGGGAATTCGCCACCCTGTACAAAGAGCCATCCTGTATAACTATCCACTTCAAAGGTGCCTTCCAGTTCAATGAAATTTCCTTCAACTTCGAATTCGGATTTTAAAACTCCCTCCACAATGGTTATTTCTTCGAGCACCATCTCTCCCATGGGGTTGACCATAGTTGCTTTCAATACACCTTCTTCCTTGGAAATTACAAAGGTTCCGTCGATATCCACCGGAAGCTCTTCAACTGCGTAATCCCAATTACCCAGATAAGGGGCATGAGGGTCTTTTGCAACTTTTGTTGAAGCACATGAGGAGAATGCAAGGATTACTGCAAATAGCAGTGCAAAATTTTTGATGTTGTTTTTCATTTTGTTTTTATTGGATTAATAGAATGTGTTAAATATACACAATAAAAATGATTCAGAGCAAATCTTTCTCATGCTTTCCTGCATGGATAATTTCGTGCATCATGTTTAATCTTTGGTATATGATGATTAACTTGTCAAATCAAACCCAATCAACTGCCATGGCACGCTTCAGCAAGAGAAAACCGGATACCGTTATTGTAAAGGATAGAAAACTGGTCTGTCCTGTTTGTGAAAACGACCTGTTCATTGAGACCAGGGCTCAATTGAATACAGCAGTCGCCTCTCTATTCGACGTGGATTTTGCTAATAAAGAGGCACGCTGTTTTGTCTGCTCCGAATGTACCTATATCTACTGGTTCAGGGGCTAGTATTTATAAATGAGGAAAGAACTCCATATAGTATTACAAAAGAAAGTGATTTTACTCGGACTGGTCGTGCTACTTTGCAATAGTGGAGTATGCCAGCCTAATAAGCCGCTGAAATACCTCTTCGAGAGTGGTGCTGAAGGCTATCAGTGTTTTCGTATACCAGCCATGCTGACCACCACCCAGGGTACCGTTCTGGCATTTGCTGAAGGACGTAAGAAGGGATGTTCCGATACTGGAGATATCGACCTGGTGATGAGATATTCTAAAGACCAGGGAAATACATGGAGCAAACTCATGCTGATCTGGGATGACGGAGAGAATGTATGTGGAAATCCGGCACCTGTTGTTGACGAAGCTACAGGAACCATTCATCTGCTTTCTACCTGGAATCTTGGTAAAGACCATGAGGGGGAGATTATTGACGGAACAAGTGAGGATACCAGGCGGATTTTTGTGATGAGCTCTGCCGATGAAGGATTGACATGGACAGAGCCCAGGGAGATCACCACTTCGGTCAAGCGGAAAAACTGGACCTGGTATGCCACGGGCCCCTGTCATGGAATTCAGTTAAAACAAGGAGAACACAAGGGAAGGCTTCTGATCCCCTGTGACCATATTGAGGCTGCAACAAAAAAGTATTATTCACACACCATTTATTCTGATGACCAGGGGATTACCTGGAAGTTGGGGGGAATAACACCCCAGGATCAGGTCAACGAATGTACCCTGGCAGAACTATCTGATGGAAGGATAATCTTGAATATGCGGAATTATGACCGGTCACAAAAGAACAGAAAAATTGCCTACAGTGAGGATGGTGGTCTTACATGGGGAGATATAGATTCAGATGAAACATTGATTGAACCCATCTGTCAGGCAAGTATGCTAATGGTATCTTCTGAAAAGGAGAAAACACCCTTATTGCTATTTCTGAATCCGGCAGATAAGAAGCATCGTCGGCGTATGTGTCTTCGCAGCAGCATGGATGATGGCGCTTCCTGGAAAGGAAGCCTGGTACTTCATAAGGGGCCTGGAGCTTATTCAGATCTGACGCAGCTTTCCAATGGAAACATTGCTTGTTTGTATGAGGCCGGGCTTTCAAATCCATACCAGGGTATTGTCTTTGAGGTGGTCCGGCTGCAGCAGATTGAACAGGCTACATTCTAGTGCTCCAATCTCACAATCCGCTGTACCTCTCTGATCAGCAGCGGGTAGGCTGGGACAAGCATGTTGTGCCCGTAACCGTCCATTTCATATAGCCGGGTATCGGGATGCCCCACTACCTTCATCATCCGCCACAGATAGGCATTCTCTTCGTACCTGCCCATCATCTCCATCTCCCGGTCGCCTGTAATCAGTAGAAGGGGAGGAGCATCCTTTCGCACATGATACAGGGGGGCCAGGTCATCCACAATGGGCTGCGTTCCTTCAATTCCACGCTCCTTTCTTACGGTAAAATGGGTGATAGTATGTCCGCTGAATGGAATAAGTCCCGCGATGCGATTGGCATCAATTTTATGTTTCTTCAGCCACCTCTGATCCAGTCCCACCATGCTGGTGAGGTATCCCCCTGCTGAGTGTCCGGAAATAAATATCAGGTCCGGATCACCTCCAAATTCTTCGATGTGATTAAAAACCCAGGCCACAGCCGCTGCAGCATCTTCAATATAGACCGGGGCCTTGATCTTAGGATACAGGCGGTAGTTAACTGCCACAACTGCCATGCCTTTTTCCTTAAGTTCCTCCGGAATAGTTTTGTTTCCACCGGTGAGGCCTCCTCCGTGAAACCATACCACCGTGGGAAATCTCTTAACATCTTCCGGAAGGTACAGATCAAGCACGCAACGTTCGTTGATATATTTATCTGCAACACGCTCTGACTCCGGGTAATAATTGACGTTCAATATGCTCTTGTAATCGGCCTGCTGGGCTTGTACGAGCAAGCAAGCTGCTGCAATCAGAATTGTGAATACGTTCCGTTTCATTTTTCCAGGTTTATCAACTATAAGATTAGCGATATTAAAGATAAAAAAGCTATTTTAGATGCCTATCCTTTTTACTAATGAATCAGCACGCTGAGACGCTTGTTCAGGAACTAAGAGTCAGGTCAGTCCAACAAAAAGCGGACTGGTGGAACAGCTACATGAAAGGTGAGATTCGGTTCGTGGGGACCAGTATTCCCGAAATCAGGAAGCTTTTGATTGAGAAGAACTGTAGCGATGGTTTGGATCAGCTACCCATGAATCAGCAAGTGGGCCTGGTTAACGGATTGATGCGCAGTGAATTGGCCGAGCATAAACTGGCAGCCATCCTCTATATCCAGCTCTTCTGGCTGGGAAATCAAAAGAACACATTTCTCTTAAGCCTGATTTCCGACTGGTTTGACGACCGTTATATCTATGACTGGAATACCAGCGACTGGCTCTGCGTAAAGGTGCTAACGCCCATAGTCGATTCAGGCGATGAAAAGGTAATCTGGACCCTTAAACGATGGAACCGTGATCCCTATCTATGGAAAGCCCGGGCCTCCCTGGTCCCCTTTGCACGGTCGAAGTGCATTGGTGACCATTCGGAAAGTATTGAGCGTTTTTCGGATATCCTGATCCGTCGCGAGGAGCGCTTTGCCAAGACTGCTGTGGGATGGGTTTTACGCGAATACTCCAAGGTGGATGAGGATTTTGTGCACGATTTTCTCAGCAGGCATGTTAAGCATACCACATGGGAAGTTAAAAGAAATGCCCTGAAATACTACCGACAAAATCTGAAGCAATCATGAGAAAGCTGCTTACTCTTTGTATATCCATTTGTATCTTGCTGTTGCCTTCCTGCAATCCCTACAGCGAGACCAGGGGTACCTTCAAGCTCCTGCCAGAGCCCGAGATTGTAGAATTTTACGGGAACAGTGAATTGTATCCCGATTCGATCAAATTTTACCGGCTGGCTGACGGGGTCAATCTCCCTGTTCCTCTGGAGTATGTGAAAGGACTGGAGGAGACCACTAAGATTTCCGGTCCGCAGATCGTGTTCCAGGAGGATAATTCCGTGGTGAGTGAAGACGAAGGGTATCTGTTAGATATCTTCAAGGACCGGATTGTCATTGTAGGTAGAAAGAAAGTTGGGCGTTTTTATGGGTATATGACCCTGATGCAATTGATGGAAGATGCAAGGGAACAGGGCGTGCCATTGCCCAGATGTCGTATCGAAGACTCTCCCTTATTGTCATACAGGGCCATCCATCTGGATATGAAGCACCACATGGAAAAGACAGAATACTATTATGAGCTGATAGATCAACTGGCCCGTTACAAGATTAATGCGGTTATTGCTGAGGTGGAAGATAAGCTGGCTTATGAGCGTCAGCCAGAAGTTGCATCTGCAGATGCCCTGAGCATAGAGGAGTGGAAAAAACTGAGTAAATATGCCAAAGATCGTTTCATTGAGATCAGTCCCCTCGTCCAGGGACTCGGCCACGCCTCCTTTATCCTGAAGCATGACAAGTACAGGTTTTTGCGTGACGATCCGGAGAGTGACTGGGCTTTTAATCCGCTGCTGCCGGAAACCTATAAGGTACAGTTTGATCTTTACAAGGATGCTCTGGAGGCCTTGCCCCACGGGGACTACCTGCATGTGGGAGGGGACGAGGTGCATACCACCGGCCGAGGCAGTGGCATGACAGAGCTTGAACTGCAGCTGAACTGGTTAAACAAGGTGTGCAAATTTGCAGAAGAAAATGACCGAATTCCCATCTTCTGGGACGATATGCCATTCAAATATGCAGATCTCTATAGCCCCATGTTCAACACCTCATTATCCCTGAATGAGGTAGATAGAATGTGGAGGAAGAATGAGCATATACTCGAAGATTACCTGGA
>DAOWFP010000060.1 GCA_030637895.1 Bacteroidota bacterium
AAGTTTGTCCAGATTATTTGAGAGGTTGCATGCACCCAGAATCAGAGGGTTTTTCAGGGTGACTCCCATGTGTTGTGTTGTAAGTGTTGCCATTTGTATAAGATTATGCGTTTATATAATTCTCGTATATAAAACTATCAACAGGTATGAAAAGTTCAAATAAAATATAAAGAATAGCAGATATTTTTCAAATCGCAGCATGAATCTAGCAAAGGATCTTGCTGGATATCATGTTCGATCCGAGAAAAATCCCCATGCTGCGTGTCCTTGTCCCATTCTTTGGTGGGGTATTGACCGGATTTCAGGTATGTTCAAAAATTCAGCCCTGGTGGGTGATCGTCCTGTTGCTTCTTCTCTGGGTGCTGGCGTTTGCCATATTCAAGCTGCAGAGGCTAAAGCCGGCTTGGCTTCCGTGGCTTATGGCCCCCCTCCTGTGCCTGCTCCTTTTTATAGTTGGAGTGGGGACAGGTATTAAAACCCGGCCCCTGGACCCCGGTTTACCCGTGGAAGAGTGGGTACTTGTGAAGGGGGAGCTAAGGGGGTCGCCTCAAAAGGGAAGCTATGCTTATGCCTTTGACATGGAGCTTGACCTGCTCTGTTCGGCCGATACCATCTGCCGGACCAGTACCCTTCTAAAATGTTACCTGCCTTTGCAGTCCGACTCTCTACTGCCTGCTCAGGGCGAGATCTGGCAATTTTCCGGTAAGCTGGTAAGCATTCGAAATAGTGGGAATCCGGGATCGCCCGATTACAGATCAATCATGGGCTGGAAAAATTACTGGTATCGCTTCTATGTTTCTACCGCTACTGAAGAGGCACATTTCAACAAAGAAGTGGCAGGAAGGGAGCGAAGGCTTGCTCCTTCACGAATAAGAAGCCTGGTTTCTGATCACTGGCATGGAGACAGGGAGGAGGTCTCTCTGTTGAAGGCTGTCTGTCTGGGCGATCGTTCGTCTCTGACAGATGATATGCGCCAGGCATATACTGCAGCCGGGGGGATGCACCTGCTGGCAGTGTCAGGTTTGCATGTGGGGCTGATCTGGTGGGTGTTACAATATATGACCGGATGGATGAGCCTGCTTCTCCGAAAAGAGATACAGCGAACAGTGCTGGTTGTTGGACTCCTGTGGTTTTATGCATTTATAACCGGATTTTCCTCCTCAGTTTGCAGATCTGTCACCATGTTCTCTTTTTTTTCTGCCAGCCGGATGATGGGTGAGCGGGCCAAGCCGCTTAATGTGATCCTTGTGTCAGCTTTTCTACTGGTGCTCATAGAGCCGGAAAGACTTATGGATGTTGGTTTCCAGCTCTCCTATACAGCCATTATCGGCATCATTACCCTACACCCGCTTGCCTTGCGTAAGGTCCGGGTGAAGAACAGGCTACTGCGTTGGGTATGGGAAGCCACTTCGGTGAGCCTTGCAGCCCAGGTTTCCACCGCGCCTCTTGTGATCTACTATTTTCACCAGCTACCCATATATTCCTTAATATGCAGTTTGATAGCTATACCTCTGCTCAGTTTGTTAATTGCCATTTTTGTGTGCTCTGTGCCCTTTGTTTCAGTGGGAATTATGGAGAACATAAGCTCTTTCCTGCTTGTGGAGCTTGCCCGGCTTATGAACCGCTCTATGGAGCACCTTTCCTCCATGCCGGGTGCGGTACTGGATGGTTTACAGCTGGACCGCATAAGCCTTCTGTTTTGGATCCTGGGACTTCTGTTGGGTATGATTGCGCTTTATGGAAGGAGGAAAATTCCATACCTGCTCTTGTTCCTGATCTCATCTTCCCTGGTATGGAACTCCTGTTCCGCATTGAAACGTCGTTCCTCATCCGAACTGCTTATTGCCCATTTCAGGGGTGCATCCATGGTTAGCATCCGGGAAGGAGTACAGGTGGACCACTATTGCTGGTACAGGGACAGTACATCACTGGATTACATGAAGGCCTACAGGGAGCTTGCCTGGAACAAAAGGGTTTTTGAGAACCGGCTTTATGAGGAGAATGAGGGAGTCAGGATCACGGGGGGAGCTTCTGCCTGTGTAAAGCTAAGGGAGGGAGCATGGTTGTTGGGGGGGGATTCCTTCAGGGGTCTGGTGCTTACAGAACATACGGATGCCTGTTTGTGGGATGGTCTTTTCACTGATTCCTCAGGCAATAATGCAGGCCTGCCCGATTTCATCCTGCTGTCGGGAGAACCGATGATGGATGGGCTGAAGAAAAAAAGCTGGATGCATGAAGTTACGTTTGTTATGGACGGATCCAACCGCAGCTGGTATAAAGAGAGAATGTTAGCTAAATGGGACCGAATTTATTTGACAGATCAGAGGGGAGCTTATGTGAAAAGATGGTAAAAAAAGGGATTTGCATGCATACTATTGGACAATTATCTGTTATTTTGCCCTGTTGTTTTTTATAAGACTATGCGTATTGTAATTGCCGGAGCTGGCGAAGTAGGAACACACCTGGCGAAGATGCTCAGCCAAGAGGAACATGATCTGGTGGTGATTGATAATGATAGCGATCGCCTGAAGACCATTGGAAGCACATTGGATGTACTCACCATTGAAGGGAATGCCAACTCTATTGCTCACCTGAAAGAGGCGAAAATAGGGAAGGCCGATCTCTTGATCTCTGTCACCTCCTCGGAAGATGTCAATGTAAATTCGGCCATTCTCAGTAAAAGACTGGGGGCCAAAAAAACCATTGCCAGAATCGATAACCAGGAATATCTCTTACCCGCCAATAAGGAGATTTTTGAGAACCTTGGAGTGGATTATATGATCTATCCAGAGAAAATTGCTGCGCGTGAGATTGTGGGATTACTTTCGGAAACAGGCAGTACTGAGGTGGTTGAGTTTGGAGGTGGGAAACTCCATATGTATGTGATCAGGCTTGACGAGGATGCTCCCATTATCAATAAAAGTCTGCGGGAACTGGCTCCTGAGGATAATGGCCTGGAATACAGGGCCGTGGCCATTACCAGGCATGGACATACCATTGTACCCTCCGGAGATGATCGCTTCGAAAATGGCGACCTGGTTTATGTAATCAGCAGCAAGGCAGGACTGAAGCAGCTCTATAAATACTCAGGAAAGAAGCAGTTTGAGGTACGGAATATCATGATCCTGGGTGGAAGCCGGATTGGACGCAAGACTGCTGATGCTCTGGGGAGCCAGCATTATGTAAAACTCATTGAAAAGGATCGTCAGCATAGCTATGCATTGTCGAATATTTTAAACAATACGCTGGTTATCAACGGAGATGGAACAGATAAGGAACTATTGCGTGAAGAGGGGCTGGAGAAGATGGATGCGTTCATCGCTGTAACCGGGAATGCGGAGACAAATATTCTCTCCTGCCTGCTTGCCAAGCACCTGGGTGTAAAACGAACCATTGCTGAGGTTGAGAACATGGACTATATTCACCTGGCCGAGAATATTGGTGTGGATACCATTATCAACAAGAAATTGATTACCGCCAGCCGGATCTTCCGGTTCACCATGGCGGAAGAGGTCTCCAGCATTAAGTGCCTTACCGGGACCGAGGCAGAGGTGATGGAATTTGTTGTGAAGCCGGATGCACCTGCCACCAAAGGAACACTGGCAGAGATTAACTTTCCACGGGAGGCCATTATTGGTGGGGTCATCAGGGGAAAGAATGCCTTTATTGCCCATGGCGAAACGCATATTAAACCTTACGACCGCGTGGTGGTGTTTGCCCTGCCCGGGGTAATCTATACCATTGGCAAGTTTTTCAACTAGGAAGTGATGCTGAATCCCCGAACTATTATCCGTATCCTGGGCGTAATATTGGTCACCGAGGGGTTTTTTATGTGGCTGGCCATTCCCATATCGCTGATTTTCGGGGAGAAGGATTTTTTGCAGTTTCTGCTATCCGGAGCCATTACCATTTCTTTAGGTCTGCTGGCCTATCTGCCCTTACGCAGAACCGACCTGGAGGTGAACCGGCGGGATGGTTATGTGATTGTTACAGGGGCATGGATCCTCTTTTCGCTTTTCGGAACCCTTCCCTTCCTGCTTACAGGATCCATTTCCAACTTTACAGATGCATTTTTTGAGACCATCTCAGGCTTTACCACTACCGGGGCTTCCATTTTGAATAATATTGAGGAGCTAAGTCACGCCATTCTTTTTTGGAGAAGCCTGATTCAGTGGCTGGGGGGTATGGGAATTATTCTGCTCACATTGATTCTGCTTCCTTACCTGGGAATCGGAGGAATGCAGCTATTTTCGGCTGAGGTGCCAAGCCCCACTCCCGATAAGCTTCATCCTCATGTGAAGGATACGGCCAAACGCCTGTGGCTTATCTACCTGGTTTTTACCATGCTTGAGACCCTGCTGCTATGGGCCGGTGAAATGGGTCTCTTCGATGCTGTGTGTCACTCACTGACTACCATGGCCACAGGTGGATACTCCACCAAGCAGGCCAGTATTGCCCACTGGAACTCGCCTTATATACATTATGTGATTACGGCGTTTATGTTCCTTGCGGGCACCAATTTTACGCTGGCCTACTTTGGAATGCACGGACAGTTCAGAAAAATATGGGAGAATGAGGAGTTTAAGTGGTACCTGGGTTTTATCGGGGGTTTCACATTGCTTATAATGCTTGGACTCTTCTTTACCAGCGGCGGCGGACTTGAGCCGGCCTTCAGGAATGCCCTTTTCCAGGTAGTTTCCATCATCACTACTACCGGGTATGCCACAGCCGACTACTTGAAGTGGGCACCCTGGCTTATTGTGATGATTTTTACCCTGATGTTTTTTGGAGGATCGGCGGGCTCCACAGGGGGTGGCCCCAAGATTATGCGGATAGTGGTGATGTTGAAAAACTCTACCCAGGAGCTGAAAAGGATGATTCATCCCAATGCCGTAATTCCGGTCCGCCTGAATAAAATGGCTGTTGAGGAACCGGTGGTTACCAGTGTGCTGGCCTTTATGGCTTTTTATGGGATCATTGCTGTGTTCTCCATGGTGGTGATGTCGGTTCTGGGAAATGACCTGGATACCTCCGTGGGTGCGGTGGCAGCAACCCTGGGTAATATTGGCCCTGGAATTGGCAAAGTGGGGCCGGCTCTGAACTATTCGGAGATCCATGTGGCAGGCAAATGGTATCTCTCCTTCCTTATGCTGGTAGGCAGGCTGGAACTCTTTACAGTGCTGGTGCTTTTCTCCCCCATGTTCTGGAGGCGATAGTCCTTAATTTAATTAGGAGAAATCTGGTATTCACCGGGAAGTTTCCCGAAATTTTTCCTGAGCCAGAGATGGAAATTGTGCATTCCCTCACCATAGAACATCAGTGGACAGAAACCGTAAACCACTTCGATCTGATTTTCACTGCAGGTGCTATGGGCTTTTTCTGAATAGGCTCCTTTCCCCATGCCCCTGATCATCCATACCCGTTTGATCCCGGATCCCACAGCTTGTTCTCCAATTTCTTCGCTTAGCTCCGGAGGAACCGCCAGGATCAGGTTCTCCACCTGGGCGGGAAGATCCTTACAGAGAATTACCAGACTTCGCAACAACTTACCGAAGGTCGATTTCGCCCAGTCCTTCACGGATAAGTTGGGGTTCATCTCCGCTGCAGTCGATAATGGTGGAGGGGACTATACCTCCATATCCTCCATCGATGACCGCATCCACAAAATCACGGTACTCCTCGTAGATAAGCTCGGGATCGGTGGGATACTCCAGGATCTGGTCATCCTCCTTCAGGGAGGTGGTCAGGATGGGATTGCCCAGTTGCCTGACTATCTCCAGGATAATATTGTTATCCGGGATCCTGATTCCCACAGTCTTGCGTTTCTGCTTGATTGATTTGGGTACCTGGGTGCTGGCGGTTAGAATAAAGGTGTATGGACCCGGCATATGAGATTTCATCAATTTGAAGGTCCGGTTATCCACCTGCCTGGCATAATCGGAGAGGTGACTCAAATCGGAACAGATGAATGAAAACTGCGCTTTTTCAGGTTTGATTCCCTTGATGCGGGCAACGCGCTCCACAGCCCGGGCCTTTGTAATATCGCACCCGATTCCATAGACCGTATCTGTGGGGTAGATAATCACTCCACCATCCCGAAGCAGTTCAACAAGTTTGTCGATCTGCTTCTGATCCGGATTCTTTTCATATAGCTTCAATAGCATATCGGTGCAATAAACCGCGTAAAAATAGTATAATAACTGTATAAATGAATCGTGTTTTGTATTTTCGAAAGATGCAACTTCCTGTCATCGACCTCTTACACTTTAAACTCAGACCCTGGCATCCTGATGATGCCATGGCCCTGGTCAAGCATGCCAACAACCCCAGAGTAGCCTCCAACCTGAGGGATGGCTTTCCCTATCCCTATACTCTTTCCGATGCAAAAAAATGGTTAAAAATGGTGGGCGACAACAGGGATGACATAATCCTGGCCATAGAAATAAATGGCGAAGCTGCAGGGGGAATCGGGCTGCATGGACTCAAAGATGTGTACCGCTATAACGGGGAGATTGGATACTGGCTCTCAGAGAAACACTGGGGGAGGGGGATCATGTCGGATGCAGTGGCAGCCATGGTGGAACATGCATTTACTAAGACCTCCTGGCTCAGGCTATTTGCATGCATATATGAAAACAATCCTTCCTCCATGAGGGTACTTGAAAAGAATGGATTCAAACCAGAGGCCATTCATAGAAAAGCAGTAATGAAAGAAGGAAAACTGATGGATGAGCATCTCTATGCGCTGTTGAAGGATCAGTGGACGACCGCCTTATCCGGCTGATCCCTGCTCCCCCTGGGAAAGATCCTCCTGTTGCTGATCCCCTTCCTGGGCTTCTTCTTCATCATCCAGCTCCGATTTATCAGGTTCGGGTCCCTGATCGCGGTAGAAAAGAGCCAGTATAAGACCAGATATGGCCCCGGTGATATGGGCCTCGAAGGAGACCTCGAAATCAAAGGGCAGGAGTCCCCAGACCATACTACCGTACCAGAAGACCACCAGCAGTGAGATGGCTGTGAGGCTTCTTACGCGCCGGATCAATCCACTTAGAAAGAGAAATGCAGCCAGACCGTAAATTAATCCCGAAGCACCAATATGGTAAGCCTCTCTTCCCACACCCCATAGGAGAATGCCCCCCAAGAGGTAGATCAGGCCCCAGATTTTATAGGCAATATCGCGGTAGAAATAGAAAAGGGCCAGGCTAAGGAAGAACACAGGCATGGAGTTGTCCAGTAAGTGTTTCCAGCCCCCATGAATCAGGGGTGAGAAAAGAATGCCCTGCAACCCGCTCCACCTCCTCGGGTAGACGCCTCCTTCCACAAAAGAGAGTTCCATGCTGATTTCGAAAAATTTTACTGCCCAGAGCAGCAGCAGGAAGAATGCGGGGAAAACCAGGCTATATATAAACCGTTTCTTCTCTTCCGACATAGAACAAAGTTATCTTTTTTTCGATTGTGTTATCTTTAAAGAATAAAACCGGGAACATGACAGAAATCTTGCTGGGTATCCTAATACTGCTTGCCCTTGTTAATTTGTTTATTTTATTGAGGAACAGGAGATCTGTGGATGGTGGGCCCAAGTTGAAAGAGGTCGAAAATTCCATCCTTAGGTTCGAAACCGTTCTGGAAAAGAATGAAAGAACCTTGAAGGATGAATTTGAACGGATGCGGCGAGAGAACCTGGAGACCGCCAAGTCCAGCCGGGAGGAGTTGACCAGGTCGCTTCTGTCATTCGAGGAGAAATTTGCCATCAATATTAAGGAGCTGAATGAGTTGATAAGACTGAAGTTTGGCGACTTCAATAAACAGCAGATCGATAATAACAAGCAGTCCACCGACCATATGAAGTTGATCCAGGAGAGCATTGAAAAGCATCTCATAAGTATCCGGGAAGACAATACGAAGCAACTTAACGAGATGCGGAAGACCGTAGATGAAAAGCTGCAGACTACCCTGGAGAAGAGGCTGAGTGAATCCTTTAAACTGGTGAGTGAACGACTGGAACAGGTACACAAGGGTCTGGGCGAAATGCAGACTATCGCCACTGGTGTGGGTGATCTGAAGAAGGTGCTCTCCAATGTGAAGACCAGGGGTGTGCTTGGGGAATACCAGCTGGGTAATATCCTGGAGCAGATTCTGACTCCCGACCAGTATGGCAAGAATGTGGCCACCAAAAAGGGAAGCCAGGCCAATGTGGAGTATGCCATTAAGTTGCCAGGAAAGAGCACAGACGAAGAGGTCTGGATGCCGGTGGACTCCAAGTTCCCCATTGAGTCCTATGAAGTACTTCTTGCAGCCTATGAGATAGGGGTGCCTGAAGATATCGAGACGGCCCAGAAGGTTTTGATCAAGGCCGTGGAGGGATTTGCCAGGGAGATCAGTGAAAAATATATCGATCCGCCGCATACCACCGATTTCGGAATCATGTTCCTCCCGGTAGAGAGCCTTTATGGTGAGGTCTTAAGGCATCCTGGCCTGTTTGAGACCCTGCAAAGGAAATACAAGATCACTATCACCGGCCCAACCACCTTATCGGCCCTGATGAATAGTCTGCAGATGGGATTCAGGACCCTGGCCGTTCAGAAAAGAAGCAGTGAGGTTTGGAATGTACTGGGTGCTGTGAAAAATGAATTTGGCAAGTTCTCCGAACAGTTATCCAAGGTTCAGAAACAGCTCAATACGGCATCAGGGTCACTGGAGACCTTACGGAGTACCAGGACCAGCCAGATTGAGAAAAGGCTGCGAAATGTGGAGACCCTGGATCCCATTGAATCCAAAGATGTCCTCGAACTTCCTTCCGAATCGGAAGAGGATGAACCCTCTGATGAATAAATCGTTATTTTTTTAGGGAATTGCGCTTGCGAATTGATTTTATCTTTATATTTGAGCGATGTTTTAAAACTATGCTAAACAACATTCTACATATTCTACTCGTGGTGCTAGTACTGGTGATTGATCCGGGGTTGGCCTGAGAAGTGGTATAAAGCAGACAAAAGCATACCAAGCCATTCTCAGGACAGAGGATGGCTTTTTTAATGAACAGATAAACAGAAGCGAACAATGAAGATACAATACCGGAGCCATACAAGTACCATGGGCCGTAGAATGGCAGGGGCGAGGAGTCTCTGGCGTGCCAATGGCATGAAGGAGAGTCAGTTTGGGAAGCCGGTATTTGCTATAGCCAACTCATTCACCCAGTTTGTTCCCGGTCATGCCCACCTTCACCATATTGGTCAGGAGGTAAAACAGATCTTCGAGGAAGCGGGCTATTTTGCTGCGGAGTTCAACACCATTGCCATTGATGACGGAATTGCCATGGGACACGACGGCATGCTCTATTCGCTTCCTTCCCGCGATCTGATTGCCGATAGCATCGAATATATGGCCAATGCCCATAAGGTGGATGCTTTGTTTTGTATCTCCAATTGTGATAAGATTACCCCGGGTATGCAAATGGCAGCCATGCGACTGAATATCCCGGTGATTTTTGTTTCGGGCGGACCCATGGAGGCGGGCCGGGATGGAGATACAGCTCTGGACCTGGTGGATTCCATGGTCATGGCGGTGGATCCGTCTGTCAGTGATGAAAAAATGGCCCGAATCGAAAAACTTGCCTGTCCCACCTGTGGCTCCTGCTCCGGGATGTTTACAGCCAACTCCATGAACTGTCTCAATGAGGCCATTGGTCTGGCCCTTCCGGGCAACGGAACCATTGTGGCTACACATGCCGAGCGGAAGAATCTATTTAGCTTAGCAGCTCACTATCTGATTGAGAATACCCGCTCTTATTATGAAGAGGGGAACGAGAAGGTACTGCCTCGATCCATCGGAACCTATGAGGCTTTTGAAAATGCCATGACCCTTGATATTGCCATGGGCGGATCCACCAATACGGTTCTGCACCTGTTGGCCATTGCCCATGAGGCAGAAGTTGATTTTACTATGAAAGATATGGACCGCCTGTCTCGTAATACGCCGGTATTGTGCAAGGTGGCACCAAGCTCCAGCTACCATGTGGAGGATGTGAACCGGGCCGGGGGAATCATGGGAATCCTGGCGGAACTGGACCGGGGTGGACTGATTAACCGGGATGTGAACCGGGTGGATGGACGTACCCTGGGAGCGGCCATGGAGTGCTGCGACCTGATCAATAATCAGCCCTGCGACCGCAATGAAGAGCTCTATTCTGCTGCTCCGGGAGGTAAATTCAACCTTACCATGGGATCGCAGGATAAGCGATACGAGGAGTTTGACCTGGATAGGGAGACCGGTTGCATACGTCGTGTTGAAAATGCCTATAGTCTTGACGGTGGACTGGCGGTTCTGCGCGGGAATATCGCTCTTAATGGATCTATTGTGAAGACAGCCGGGGTTTCGGAGAATGTGCTTCAGTTTGAAGGTCCTGCCAAGGTTTATGACTCACAGGATGATGCCTGTGATGCCATTCTTGAAAACAAAGTGAAAGCCGGGGACGTTGTAGTGATACGCTTTGAGGGACCAAAAGGGGGACCGGGTATGCAGGAGATGCTCTATCCCACCTCCTATATAAAGTCAAGGCATCTGGGAGAGAAATGTGCCTTGATCACAGACGGTCGTTTTTCCGGGGGTACATCCGGACTCTCCATTGGTCATATTTCGCCCGAAGCAGCAGATGGTGGTGCTATCGCGCTGATCAGGGATGGGGATATGATCCGGATCGATATTACTGCTCGTTCCATGGATGTGTTACTGGATGACCAGGAGCTGGAGCAGCGAAGAAAAGAGGCTGACAGCCATCCCGATGGGTGGAAACCGGCGAGGGAACGTGAAGTGTCCAAAGCCCTGAAAGCTTATGCCAGCATGGTATCGTCGGCAGATAGAGGAGCCATCAGGTTACTCAATGAATCGTAAAACAGAATTTCAAAATTATAACAGCATGGATACAGAGACAAAAAAGAAGGCAGCTGAAGGGAAGACATCCGGACAGAAGATGACCGGAGCCGAGGCCCTTGTAAAAGCTTTGCTGGAAGAGGGAGTGGATACCGCTTTTGGCTATATCGGAGGGGCCATTATGCCCGTTTACGATGCCTTATATCATTATGAAGATAAGTTGAAGCATGTGATGGTCAGGCATGAGCAGGGTGCAGTGCATGCGGCCCAGGGATATGCCAGGATCTCCCGGAAACCGGGGGTCTGCTTTACCACATCGGGACCCGGAGCCACCAACCTGGTGACCGGACTGGCCGATGCCATGCTCGATTCCACACCCCTGGTCTGTATCACAGG
>DAOWFP010000014.1 GCA_030637895.1 Bacteroidota bacterium
CACAAAATCGGATGCCCTGGAGGCAAGAAATACGGCGGTACCTGCCAGGTCTTCAGGATCCCCCCATTTACCGGCAGGTGTTCTATTGATAATAAATTCATTTAATGGATGCCCTTCTGCCCGGAGTGGAGCAGTTTGGGCAGTGGCAAAGTAGCCCGGACCTATACCATTGATTTGAATGTTGTACCTGGCCCATTCGGTGGCCATGGATCTGGTCAGCATTTTTAATCCACCTTTAGCTGCCGCATAGGCAGATACAGTATCTCTTCCAAGTTCACTCATCATGGAGCAGATATTGATAATCTTACCATTGCCACGCTCTACCATCCCTTGAGCCACTGTTTTTGCCATGATAAACTGGCCGGTAAGATTCACATCCAGTACTTCTCTGAAATCCTTGGCTTTCATCTCCAGGATGGGGATCCTTTTAATAATTGCAGCATTGTTGACCAGTATATGGATGGGGCCCACCTCTTTTTCCATAATCGGGATGGTATTTTCAACTGCAGTCTCATCGGTAATATCAAGCAGGTAGGTGTGAGCTCTTATCCCTTTTTTTGCATATGCACTTTTGGCAGATTTAAGTTTGCCCGGTGTATGACCATTTATAATAAGGGTAGCTCCAGCTTCAGCCAGTCCAAATGCCATTGCCATTCCAAGGCCATGGGTCCCGCCTGTAACCAGAGCATTTTTTCCTCTTAAATCAAATAAATTTTGTGCCATTGTTTCAGTATTTATTGGATTTCATTGGGCTGGATCATATCCATATCCCCGTAATCAAGATTCTCACCGGCCATACCCCATATAAAGATATAGTTACTGGTTCCGGCTGCACTGTGGATGGACCAGGGAGGTGAGATAACCGCCTGCTCGTTTTGCATCCAGATATGCCTGGTTTCTTTGGGATCGCCCATAAAGTGACAAATTGCCTGTCCCTCGGGAACCTCAAAATAAAAGTAAGCTTCCATGCGTCGCATATGAAGGTGAGGAGGCATGGTGTTCCATACACTTCCAGGGCTTAACTCTGTCATCCCCATCTGCAACTGGCAGGTTTCAATGACCGAGTTGACCAGCAGCTTATTGATTTTCCTTGCGTTGGACTGTTCTAAAGCTCCCATCTCAGTCACCTCTGCATCGGCCAGGGTCACTCTTTTACAGGGGAAGCTCTGGTGGGCAGGTGCCGAATTGAAATAGAGATGTGCCGGACTTGCCTTCTCCTTACTGATCATCAGTATCTTCTTTGATCCAGCACCCACATAGAGGCCATCTTTATAATCCAGCTCATAATCTCTACTATCCACACGGACGATGGCAGGTCCACCAACATTGATGATTCCCAGTTCGCGTCGATCGCAAAAGTGCTGGGATTTCAGGGGGTCGATGGTGGTCAGTTCCAGTTCTGTATCGGGAATGGCACCACCCACGATATAACGATCGTTCATGGAGTAAACCATATTGATCTCTCCAGGGACCATTAGTTTCTCCACCAGGAACTCCTTTCTTAATCGTTCTGTTCCATACTGTTTAGCATCCTCTGGGTGGTTGGAATACCTGAGTTGATAATTGATTGTCCTCATATCGTGATTAAATTTTCAGTCTGGACTAAAGTTAATAAAAGGGCACAATCGATTGACTTGGGAAGGGAAATATATGTTTCACTCAGGTCATTTGCTATATTTACCAGACTAAAACCCGCTCTTATGAAAAAGAATACCTCCCTTTACCTGCATCTGATTTTTGCCATTATCGTTATTGTTGAACTTGCTGGCCGGCTTTTGGATAATATTCAAATGGAGTATTTTGTGAAACCGCTGATAATGATCTGGATAGCAATATATTTTATGCTATACAAAAAGAAAAGTGCTTTTACGATACCCGTACTGTTTGCCTTCTTTTTCTCCTGGGTGGGAGATAATTTCCTGATGCTATCAGGAAAAAATGAGCTTTTCTTTTTTGCAGGTGTAGGTGGATTCTTCTTTGCACAAATATGCTACATCTACACCTTTGCCAGGTACAGTGAAAATGGGGAAAAAGGAAAGCTGCAAAAGCATGCATGGTTGTCCATCTTTTTCTTTGCTTATGTGGCTGGAATGCTAATTTTGTTGTTTCCCGGACTGGAGGGGATGATGAAACCCATTATCACCATCTACGCTCTTTCATTAATGCTTATGTCGATGATGGCTCTGAACCGCTCAGGAAGGGTAGGAGCCATGAGCTTCAAACTTGTTTTTGTAGGTTCCCTGCTGTTCCTGCTTTCAGATAGCATGATCGCTTTCAACAAGTTCAGCAGCGATATTCCCCTGGCCGGGTTTCTGATTATGATCACTTACATAGCGGCGCAATACCTTATTATGAGGGGATTGATACTGGAAAAATAGCTAGGGTAGCGGGCTAAGGTTGACAGCTTCCATTGCAGGGTCAATGCCCTTCATATATTGATCAAAACCAAGGGGTGTCAACACATCGGGAATTATTGCAGGTAAATCCTCATCCAGCAGGGTAAAGTAGCGCGTCGGGTAAGAGACAATCAGTCTGGATTCAGGCAGTACAAAACGATTTACTTCTCCAAAATGGTTGGGTTTTCCACTGGTTTCTTCTCCCACCAGGATCACCTTTTCACTTTTCATGAAATCGACCGTATTGATGATGGCGGATGCACTGGTTACTCTCCCCACAAGTACAAAAATATCTCCATGATCTTTTGGCAATGCTTTGCTGATCTTCCTGATAAATTCAGTACCCTGGGATGCATGCCCCCCCTTGTTGAAGCGTATGTCAAAAACCAGTTTATCAATCTTCTTTTTCTTTAGCACCGGGAATACCTCCTTTTCGAACTCTTTAAATGAGGGCATGAATAAAGCAGAAGCACCTGATCCATAATCTTCCTCCGATTCCCGGCTCCAGCATCGGTTGTACTGGATATAGTAGAGATGCTCATTTTCAAAATATTGTTCCCGGAAGAATGATTTCTGATCCTGCCAGCCAAGCGGCATAGCAGAAGGCTGAACTGAAAGCTTCTCCCCCAGTTCCACGGGCAGATAGATGATCCTGCTCAGCGCGTCACCAGTAATGCTTTCGACTGTTAAGCTTAGCTCTTTCCCACTGGTAAATCCAAAATGTTCAAGTACCTGGAACCAGGGTAGCATACGAGGTATCTGGTTTTTTAGAACCGACTGGTTGTCCACTACCAGGAGTGTTGCAAGAGAATCGATCAACACCTCAATGGGGACATCATTTATTGCAGTCAGTTTTTTACCCAACAGTGCCTCATACGCTTTGTTAGCTTTCAGGATGTAGATTCCATCTTCAAACCAGTAATATTCAAGGGGAAGAATCTGAGATTTTTCTACCAGAAAATGATAGTTAATTTGGGTCTGGGCATCGCCCATTGCAGCAAGTACCTGTTGTAGTTCTATTGAAATCTGGAAAAGAGATTTATTCGGTGTTTCACTGGCAACCTGACGCATGGCATGGAAGAACCATGCTGAATCGGTACTGAAGAAGAGGTTGGGATGTTTCTCTGCCAGCTCTCTGGCCAGCAGATCAATTTCATAATCCCAATCGATCACTTCTTCAGTCTGAGCAGAGATCTCTGGCAAGAGCAAAAGGATTAGCAGGGTGAGGGTATACTTAACTTTCATGCAGAATTATTCAAACCCAAATATAATTAGTTTATCCTGAAACGGAGCCCTGCGTAAAACTTCCTTCCGAAAATGGGTCCCCAGATCAATGAACTATCAAACCAGGGGCCAAACGGATCCTCGCTGGCCAGTATGGGATCTTCCTGTGTAAAACCAAACAGGTTCTCAATTCCTGCATAAAGCTCCAGTCTTTGGAAGAGGGTTTTACCCAGTTGAAGATTTACCAGGGAGAAAGCGGGGGAGTATGCTTCCATCTGGTAGGGTTCCGGATTGCTCTCGGTGGATGGCATCCTTTTTGCTCCCTGCCAGCTCCAGGTGATATCAAAGGTCCACAGACCTAAGGTGGAGTAGGCCATATTGATAAAGGCCCGGTGTTTGGCAACCATGGGACGGGGCAGTAATTCATCACTGTAAGTCGTTTGTACATCGTTAATCCGGTAGGCGAGTCGTATATCGTAGCGCTCAACAGGTTCCATATCCAGCTGTGCCTGGAAACTATTGGACCATGAGTCACCATCCAGATTGTAGAAATGTACCTCTTGAGGATTCCTGTCCAGATCAACCACTACCTGGTCTGTAAAACGGGTGTGGTAATAGTCAAGTTTGAAAACCGATGCGGCCTGTCCCAGTTTAAAGCCCTGGGTAAAATTTAAGCCATAGCTCCAGGCAACTTCTGCTTCCAGTCCGTAGGGAAGTTCTGAGGAAGTTTCATCCAGGTAGATGGATCTTGAGGAGGCGAATATGCCCATGTTCTCAGCAAAAATTGAAGCCGTTTTTTGTCCCCTGCCAGCAGAAGCTCTTATCACTGTCTTTTCGACGGGCTCGTAACGCAGATGGAGCCGGGGGGTGAAAAATGCGCCATAGATATTATGGTAGTCAGCCCGGAATCCCGCCACTGCCGTGAAGATATCCATATGGTTGAAAGTGTATTCCAGGAAGGCTCCTGGAACCAGTTCACTCCTCTGATACTGCTCTGCCCCCACCGTCTCATCATAGCTGTCAGTCTGGAAACTGAGCCCGGTACGGTACTGGTGATTGGTAGATCCCAGGATCGATTGGTAGATCAGGTTTGCGTAAAGAGATTTCTGGTCTGCCAGATAATCGGTCAGACCGAAATAGGAATCCTGACGGTGAATAAGTCCCGAAAGTTGAAAGCCCATGCTGGCATAGGGTTTGTTTTCAAAGACCTTTCCAATCTTGGCCCATCCTTCAATACGTTTGGTATTTAGAGCAGATCCCCAGTAGGATTGCTGATCACGGGGGGTGTCGGGATTAAAGTCCAGTTGACCACCAACCTGGTCAAGCCATACCACTTTGATTCCCATTTGGCTTTGCAGACCGTTCTTCCCCGAATACTTGAAACGTTGTAGTGCCACAAGCTGATTGCCTGTGGGATGATCCACAAAACTATCCTGGTTGCGATCCATTTGAAAAGGCCTGGTATTTCCATGTAACATCGTACTGCCACTCCATTGTTCATTCAGGTGGTAGGCAGTCATGATGTTGGCTTCCATCCGGCCGTCACCATTCCCATAAAGGTTTAGAAAGAGTCTGTCGCTGTTCTCCGGTTTTCGCAGTTCCACATTGATCTGTCCGGTGATGCTCTCAAAACCATTAACCACCGAACCGGCTCCCATATTTAGCTGGATTCCCTCGATCCAGGTCCCTGGCGTATAAGTGAGCCCATAGAGCGCCGAAAGGCCTCTTACATCAGGCATGTTTTCACGCATGATCTGCACATAGGGTCCAGCCAGTCCCAGCATTTCGATCTTTTTGGTTCCGGTAACAGCATCTGTAAGTCCTCCGTCAACCGATGG
>DAOWFP010000158.1 GCA_030637895.1 Bacteroidota bacterium
CCTATGGGGAGGACTGGAACGGTATTCAGACCGGGGTGCTGCACCATTGGCATCATTTTAAGAGCGATATTAGTCCCTATGTGATACCGGGTGATCCTGCCAGTGGTGTGTTGCCCCGGATATCCACCAAAGATCCGGGGGAGTATGGTGCTGGTGACCACCGTTTGCAGGCCTATTGTTTTAGGATGTGCCTTACCGATCATCCTGAAAACCGCTTGGCCATAAACCGGCCGGAAGACTATGAGTCCACCCGGTACGAGCTGCTCAGACGAGTGTTTGCTTCAGGTTGGAGCGAGGTGTTCCATAAATTCGATCCCATACCCAACCACAAGACCGATGTGAATAATCACGGTCCCTTCAGCACCGACAATATCGGTATGAATTATGACTATCCCGAGGCTGACTACAAGCGAAGAGCGGAGATTATCACGGAACATATGCTTTACCAAAAAGGGCTGCTCTGGTTTCTCACAAGTGATCCGGCTGTACCCTCAGACATCCGGGAGAATATGGGTCAATGGGGATATGCCCTGGATGAATTTACAGACAACGGGCATTGGCCCCATCAAATTTATGTTCGTGAAGCACGACGGATGGTGGGCGACTTTGTGATGACTGAGAATGAAGTACTGGGAAAAACGCCGGTGGAGCTGTCTGTGGGCATGGGATCTTATACCATGGATTCTCATAATGTTCAACGCTATATCAAGCCGGATGGCTTTGTTCAGAATGAAGGTGATATTGGTGTGCACCCTGAAGATCCATACCAGATAGATATGCGTTCCTTGTTGCCTTCAAAGGATGAATGCTCCAACCTGCTGGTACCTGTCTGCCTCTCATGCTCTCATATTGCTTTTGGTTCCATCCGTATGGAACCCGTTTTTATGATCCTGGGGCAGAGTGCAGCTACCCTGGCTGTGATGGCTATAGAGGAAGAGAGTGCAATTCATGATATTCCCTATGAAAAACTAAGACAGCAGCTTCTTGAAGATGGACAGGTGCTGCAACAATAGATACTGAACAGATATGAAGCGATCAGAGATCAACCAACATATCGAAGAAGCCATTCATTTTTTTGAATCCCAGAACTTCAAGTTGCCGCCATGGGCCTATTGGACGCTTGAACAGTGGAAAGAGCATGTGGGAAATCATGATGAAATTATTGAAAATCATTTGGGTTGGGATCTGACCGATTTCGGCTCAGGAGATTTCAAAGCGTGCGGTCTTTTACTCTTTACAATGCGGAATGGAACCAAGAAGTTAAATCTAAAAACCTATGCTGAAAAGATCATGATAGTTGATGAGGATCAGCTAACACCCATGCATTTTCATTTGTCAAAGATGGAGGATATAATCAACAGGGGAGGTGGAAATCTGTTGATGAAGCTCTATCCCTCCAATGAAAGGGAGGAATTTGCGGAACATGAATTTGAGGTAAGCCTGGATGGAATAAAACGAAAATTCTGTCCTGGAGATGTGGTCAGATTGCAGCCGGGTGAAAGCATTACCCTGTACCAGGGCCTCTATCATATGTTCTATGGTGAATCAGGGAAAGGAAAAGTTCTTGTGGGAGAGGTAAGTACGGTAAATGATGACCACTCCGACAATCGGTTTTTCGATGAGGTAGGCAGGTTTCCCGAAATCGAAGAAGACGAACCGATTAGACGCCTGCTGCTTGGTGATTATCATCAAATTTAATATGAATAAAAAGCAATTGAACCATGCTAAAATCTAGAAATTCTGTCCGTTTCATACTTATTCCTGTCCTACTCCTGATGATGAGCAGCTGCCACAAGGAGATATTTGTGGAATGCGAAAGCTTTGACAATAAAGGAGGCTGGGTAGTGGATCCGCAGTTTGTGGAGCAGATGGGATCGCCCTACCTGATGGCCCATGGCATGGGTGAAGTGGTTGAGAATGCCACTTCTACCATTCAGATTACATCTGGCGGAAATTATCATGTATGGGCCCGGACCACCGATTGGGCACCGGGAAACTGGTCCTCGCCTGGACAGTTTAATATATGGCTTGGCAAAGAGAAACTTCCCAAATCCATGGGCCATTACAAGGGATGGGGGTGGAACTATGCCGGAAAGGTTAAAGTGAAGAAAGGTGCTACTATGGTGCAGCTGGAGGATCTGACCGGATTTAACGGTCGATGCGATGCCCTGTATATCAGCAACAGGTACCGGACACCTACCAACCAGCAGGATTACCTCGCGGATATGAGAAATCGTTTTTCAGGATATGCAGAAAAACCAGGAGAGACCCTTGCATTTGACCTGGTCGTGGTAGGAGGGGGGATTGCAGGATGTGCGGCCTCCATTGCCGCTGCGGAACAGGGACTGAAGGTGGCACTGATTCAGGACAGACCAGTTCTGGGTGGCAATGCCAGCAGTGAAATCAGGGTCCATACCCTTGG
Organism: Bacteroidota bacterium; assembly: GCA_030637895.1. Taxonomy (GTDB): domain Bacteria; phylum Bacteroidota; class Bacteroidia; order Bacteroidales. The sequence goes on from DAOWFP010000158.1 coordinate 2,423, forward strand.
GATCTACGGTCATTTTGAAAGGATCCTTAAAATGCTTGATACTGAACATTATCCCAATGGATCGCCCGAAGCACTGGCAGACGAGAAGAAACGGCATGAGAATATGGAAAGCTATTCCAACATCAGCCTGTATTTAAACTACAGGGCCTTTCAGGCTAACAGCGATGAGCAACTGATCTCATCGGTCGATGCCAGGCATACTTCTACCGGAGAGGCCATCCGTTTTGAGGCCCCATATTTCGTAGACTGTACAGGTGATGGATGGATAGGTTATTGGTCAGGCGCAGAGTTTAACTATGGTCGGGAACCAGATTCATTGTATGGCGAATCCTGGGAGAAGTACGGCGAGTTATGGAGCCCCGAAAGGGAGGACCAGCAGGTACTGGGCGCTTCTGTACTATGGAGAACCACTCATTCAGATAGTGCCTATGAATTTTCTGAGGTGCCCTGGGCCATGGATGTGGTAGGATCTTATGCCGCAAGGAAGGGAACCTGGAACTGGGAGCTGATCAGTGATCGCTGGCACCAGGTGGATCATGCAGAGCAGATCAGGGACCACATGCTAAAGGCTATTTACGGCTCATTTTACAACGAAAAGCAAAAAGAAGGGGCAGACCATCTAAAACTGGAATGGGTCTCTTATTTACTCGGAAAAAGGGAATCACGCCGCCTTGTGGGAGACTATGTCTATACATTTAATGATATGCGGGAGTCCCGCACCTTCCCCGATGCTGTTGTGCAAGAGATTCGTGAGGTGGATGTGCACTATCCACAAAATAAACTGGATGAGAGCAAACCTGATTTTCTGGCCGAAGCGATGTTTTACCCGGCAGATCCATACCAGATCCCATACAGATCTCTCTATTCGAAGAATATCGGGAATCTCTTTATGGCCGGCAGATGCTTTAGTTGCAGCCATGTGGGACTAGGTGGGCCTAGGGTAATGAGAACCACCGGACAGATGGGTGCGGCCGTAGGGTATGCAGCCTCTCTCTGCACCTCACATCAGTGTTCCCCACGTGAACTCTATGAAAACCATCTTTCGGAATACATGGCTTTGGTCCTGACTTCAAACCAGGATTAATTCATTCAGATGTTAGCCCTTCGTTAATTATTTGCCCAGCTCTCTATCAATCATAAATATCAATGAGTCTACTCTCTCCTGCGCCCTTTCAGCAACCTGAATAGCATATTTCCTGGTATTCATTTTTAAACCCATCAAGTTCTGAAATTCATCATTGGTTTTCAGGTCATTGAAATTATTTGGCCTGGCAACATCAGCGGTTATATATCGGATGTTCTGGACAATAAAGGGTAGTGCCAAACTTTGATGCAAAACCCATTCAGCTTTTAATTCGTCAATTAAAAATGGAAAGAATTGCTCATACATTTCCGTTATTGCAATCTTCAATGAATCATTTTGAATGATGTCCAATCCTAAGGATTTGATGGTCTCATAAGCAGTATATGTAAAATTAGGTTCTGACCAATAGCCTATATAGCTAAATGCAGAATCTAATGAATTAGAATAAGGTAGATCTTCCTCAATATGACTTAAGATTTTTTCATAGTTGTATAATGTTGTTCTATTATACGAAATGTTAGAAGCTAAATTTGTTCGTGATGCTATCAAATTGTCTCTTATATCAATGAGCAGAACATTTTCCAATTTCCTCAAATTTCTATTTTCGTTCCAGTTGTCTATCTGAAATGCAATTAGAATTCCAAAAACAACGAGCACAACTTCACCAATGGCGTAAATCAGATATATGTTGAGTTTGCTCTCTTTTAATAGATTTTGTCTAATCTTTCTAAAGAGGTTTATCATTGCTTAAGTAATAATATAAGTAATATAGATTATATTAGGCCATTATAAAATACTCTTTACGCTGGTAAAAATCAATAGGGAATATGATTATATCTCTCTGAATATCAAACAATCCAGTTATCCAGCTTCAATAGATCAAATAAGATAATTCCCTGTATCACAAATCTTACCAGACGGGCAAGGGCAAAGAACAGGAAATTACGGAAAGGGTAGTGAAACAGGGTAAGAGCAATCACTACCAGTGAAAAAGGAGTGAAGGGGAAGAGTGCAGCTACCACAATAAATGCACCTCCCCACTTATGAACAAAGATCATATATCCTTTAAGTCGACGCTCTGTAAAAGCCCTGATGCGGGGCCTTCGGGTAATCCACAATCCGATCCCATAGGAGATCACTCCACCGGTATAGGAAAGGATACCCAGCAGGGCAAGCCAGAGCAGGGGACTTTCAAATTTCTGAGTCCATATCACGAAAAGATCCACCGGTATCATTCCAGTGATTGATTCGGAAAGAAAAAACAGGATGATGACGAATTTGTCAGAGAGGCGCTCTATGAACCCGCCAAAAAAGGCGTTGAAGTCGACCACGTGTTTCCCCAATAGGTATACTATGGCAATCAGAAGTATGTAAACTGACAGGATCAGGAGAACACTGCGGCCCATATACCTGAAAAAGCCCTTTTTTCTAAGACTTGAAAGGGACTCTTCCCACTGGATTCCGGATTCCTTAACAATTATTTCACCAAGATCATCGATCATTGCCCTGAGATTTGTTCTGAATTTTAATATACGTAAAAGCTGAATCAAATCCAATTTAGGGAAGTAGGGCAGGATCCCTGAAAGGATTATAAAGAAATATCGAATGCCATCAATGCGTCTCCGCGCCTTTGGTAGAGCACTCCATTATGTATAACCGGATGAGCAAAGTGATGCCGGGTACCCTTGGTGATCTTAAAGGAGCTTACCTCCTTCATCTTGCCTTCAGTATAGCTTAACAGAAATATCTGGCCCCGCTGATTGTAATAATATAACATCTGATCGGCCGCAATTAAGGCGCCCTGTCCTATTTTCAAGGAATCGGTGAGAATTCCTGTGGTGGCATCAATGGAATATAAATACTGACTATGCGTTCCGCTGGTATAAAGATGATTACCAATCAAAACAACTCCGCCAAAGAAACTGTCAAATCCCGGATTGCGCCATACCTGGGTAATTTCACTGCCATCTTCCGAAAGGCCGAGCCTGACTCCACCATTGCCGTCACCGGCAGCGTAAAAGACAGATCCATCTCTGTAGATTACAGAGTTTGCATGGGAATCCCCGATCCCTATCTTCTCACGCTCCTCTTCCGTATAAACATCCTGATGGTGGGACCAAAGCAGTTCTCCTGTCTCTGCATCCAGTCCTAACAACTTGGCAGATGTAAAAGTGACAAACAACTCCCGGCCATCATGTACCACAAGTTTTCCGGGATTATAGCCCGAACGCTCTCCAAAGCCGGGATTGCTCCAGATCAGATCCCCGGTCATGCGGTTGAGTGCTACGACATTATAGGTAAGACCACCGGGAGTCCAGAATACCCTTTCCCCCGAAATAACTGCTGCCTCAAAGTGTCCGTGCAGTGGATAAATCCCCTGAAAGTCCTCTGTGAAATCTTTGGACCAGACCAGGCTGCCATCGGTAGTACTTACACAATAGAGGTCTCCCATTCCTGTTCCAAGATAGATCAGGTCATCCACAATGGTGGGAGCAGAGCGGGATCCGGGGAAGCTGGTGACCCACTCTTTCCCCAGAATGGTCTGCCACATTTTAACTCCATCCAGATCAAAGCAGTACAAAATGCACATGCTATCCAGTTCGCCCGTGATGTAGAAGCGATCCTCTGTAAATTGTGGAGAACCGTAACCTCTTCCAAGGCTATCTATGGTCCATATCTCCTTAGGACCCTCTTCAGGCCATTCAGTCAGCAAATCAGTATCGGGATAAATGCCTGAGCGTTCGGATCCCCGCCATTCATATATTTCGGGCTGAGAAGTCGAGCAGGAGAGAAGCAGCAGAAACAGCGGTAGAAGATATTTGGTCATCACAGAAATTAATTATGGTTTGAAAGGCCCTAAGTTACTATATTGTGCAAATGTTTAGCAAAGAAACCTACACAGCACGCAGGAAAAAACTGGCAGAATCCCTTTCAGGTGGCCTTATCCTGCTTCCAGGGAACGAAGAAGCTCCCATGAACTATACGGATAATACCTACCATTTCAGGCAGGACAGCACTTTCCTGTACTATTTTGGTATTAACCAGGCCTCCCTGGCGGGAGTTATTGATGCGGATAGTGGTGAAGCCATGCTTTTCGGTGACGATTACAGCGTTGAAATGATCGTGTGGACCGGGGTTGTTCCCAAGATTTCCTCACTAGGGGAAGGTATTGGTGTTACAAATGTAAAGTCATTCTCATCGCTGCAAACTGTTGTCTCTGAGGCGATTTCCAGCGGAAGAGCGATCCATTTCTTGAACCCATACAGATCTGATATTCTCATACGGTTGGCAGAACTCCTGCAATGTAACTACCAGGCCATTCCGGAAAAGGCTTCCCTTGAACTGGCCAGGGTGGTGATTGCCCAACGTGAAATAAAATCGTCTGAGGAGATCGCAGAGATTGATAAAGCGGTAGATATCACTGTGGAGATGCACCTGGCCGGAATGCGTTATGCCCGGCCGGGAATGCGCGAATCTGAGGTGGCCGCAAAGGTGGCTGAAGTTGCACTTGCTGCCAATGGGAATGCATCTTTTCCCATCATAGCCACCATTAATGGTCAGACCCTTCATAACCACTACCACGGCAATATCATTAAAAGTGGCGATCTTTTTCTGTTGGATGCCGGGGCGGAGACTGAGACCAGTTATGCAGGAGATCTCTCCAGTACCTTTCCCGTGGATCCAACATTTACAAGCATTCAAAAGGAGATCTACCAGCTTTGCCTGGATGCACACATGGCAGCTGTTGCCATGTTAAAGCCGGGTACAGCCTTTAAGGAAGTGCATCTGACCGCTTGCAGAACCATATTCGAAGGACTCAAAGCATTCGGCCTGACAAAAGGAGATACCCATGAAGCAGTGGAAGCAGGGGCCCATGCCTTATTCTTCCCCTGTGGTACCGGTCATATGATGGGGCTCGATATACATGATATGGAAAATCTGGGGGAACAGTGGGTCGGCTATGATGGTGTTCCCAAATCTACCCAGTTCGGACTAAAGTCCCTCCGTCTTGCTAAAGAGCTCCGTCCAGGCTATGTATTAACCATTGAACCGGGGATTTATTTTATCCCGGATCTGATGGATCTCTGGAAATCAGAAAAACACATGGAGCAGTTTCTGAACTACACAGAAATTGAGAAATTCAGGAACTTTGGGGGATTGCGTAACGAGGAGGACTTCCTGATCACTGAGGAGGGGGCCCGCCGGCTTGGAAAAGCACTGCCACTCACTATTGAAGGGGTGGAAGGAGTTCGTTCTCAGTAGAAATTACAGTTCGGCGGTATAATCCGACATTTCGGTAACTCTTATTTCTCTTTACTGTTGAAGTGAAGCAGATTTGCAGTGTACATATTGTTAAACACTGCAAGCTATTCACATGAAACATCCTCTGCTATATGCAATGCTTCTTCTGATCTCAGGGAACCTGCTGGCTCAGACATCAATCACCGGAACC
>DAOWFP010000103.1 GCA_030637895.1 Bacteroidota bacterium
ATCGATGGGGAGCCATTGCCTGGGGGCCGGTTCCCGGTTAAAGACCACCAGGTTATACAGGGAATTCAATCCCTGGAAAGCCTGCTCCTCGGGCTTCTGGGATAGCAGAAAATCAATGCGATCCTGTTTTAGAAATTCTATATTTTCAGGGAGCAGATCATAGCCCACCAGCCGAACCCCTTTCCGCTTAGATTCAGACAGGAAACGGGCCACCTTATGCACCCTCGAATTAGTCACAAAGAGTCCTGCAATATCATAGGATGAGCAGATCTCGCTTAATTTTTCCTTCAACAGGAGGTCATCTGCCCCATTAAGATCAATACTTATCATATGCTTCGGGCGACTGTCAGAGCTGGCAAAGTAGGCTCTGAATCCCCTCTCCCTTTCAATAATATGTGCATAATGATCTTTTCTGGCCGACATATTGACAATGGCAAGATCCCGACCCTGCTCCAATCCGTAAGAAATTAGCTTGGCGGCCACATAGCCACTGTTATATGCATCCTGTCCCACATAAGAGCTTATTCCCGGAGTATCAATAAGGGAGTTAAACAGCACCACCGGTAGATTCTCCTCTGCACAACGTTCCAGGAAGGTGGTAGACTCTTCCTTGAAAACAGGCGCAAAAAGTACCCCCTCCACTGTTCCATAAGGAAAGTTCTCCAGAATGGCTGAAAATCCTAAGCGATCCAACTGATCGAAGTAGAAACGATGAATGGTCACCTGATCATGGTCCAGGGCATCCAGTGCCTGCTGAATGCCCTTCTGAGGAAGTTCCCAGAAGGTATGATCGTTCACAACCTTAGGCATGACAACTGCCAGGTGAATATCACGCTTCATAGCCAGCGATCGGGCAGCAATATCAGGCTTGTAATCGAAGTCTTCGAGTAATTTCTGGATCTTCTCCCGGGTCTTGGGAGATACCTCCCCCCGTTTATGGATTACCCGGTCCACTGTCCCAATGGAAACATTAGCAATCTCGGCAATATCCTTGATCCTGACCTTAGTCATATATTATTTTATTCCAAGTGTTTACAGCAATTAAACACCTTCTATAAACTAGATTTACTCTAACAAAAATAAGTAATATTTTTAGGAAAGAGTCATAAAATTGCCTAATTTCGTGTCCGTACACGGAAAAATACTTAATAATGAAATTAGAGAAATACTCCTTTGGTATAGGAGACCGTTTCGGCCAACAGGGATTAGCCCAGCTTGAGGCCCTGATCAAAGCAAAAGAAGCAGGAATTGAAATCGTACCCGTCTGGAACAAATCTAACCGGGAACACCAGATTATTAAATCCTCACCTGCAGACACACTTCTTGAAGCTGATTCAGCTGTCTTAGCTTTGCAATGGGAAGAACCCTATTATGTGGATGCAGACCATATCAATCTGAAGACAGTGGATCCTTTCCTGGAGCATGCTAATTTTTTCACCCTGGATGTGGCAGACTATATTGGAAGTGAGATCACAGAACAGGAGTTGAAGGACTTTCTGAAGGAGGCTTCAGCATATGAAGGTGAGCTGCTTATCCCCGGAATCGCACAGCCCTTTTCGATATCAGGTGAAGAGCTTGTAAAAATCGCCAGGTCATTCCTGGGTGCGGTTCGTGAAGCCGCAGCAATTTACAGGCATATTGCGCATAAGAAAGGAACTGACAACTTTATTGCCGAGGTATCTATGGATGAAGTCGAGGCAGCACAAACACCCGTGGAGCTTTTCTTCATCCTGATGATGATCAAACAATTCGGCATTCCGGCCCAGACCATCGCACCCAAATTCACCGGCAGGTTTAACAAGGGAGTCGATTATGTGGGCGATGCAAGCTTGTTCCGGAAAGAGTTTGAAGAGGACCTGCTGGTCATCGATTTTGCAGTAAAAACTTTCGAACTACCCGATAATCTCAAGTTAAGTGTCCACTCAGGCAGCGACAAGTTCACCATCTACCCTATTATGGGTGAACTGATAAAGAAATATCAGAAAGGCATCCATGTTAAAACAGCAGGCACCACCTGGCTCGAGGAGATGATTGGACTGGCCATGGCCGGGGGAGAAGCACTTCAGATGGCCAAAGATATATACAGACGTGCTTATGAGCGGCAGGATGAACTGTGTGGCCCCTACTCCACCGTGATCGATATCGACCCTGCCACACTGCCCCTACCGCAAGAAGTGGAGCTGTGGGATAGTGAAAAGTTTGCCTCTACACTGAGAAATATTCCTGGTCACCCCAACTACCATTCCGGCTTCAGACAGTTAATTCATGTGGCTTATAAGGTGGCTGCTGAATTGGGTGAAGCCTATCTTGCAATGGTTCGGAGACACTCTGGAATAGTTGGTGAACATGTGAGGACCAATATTTACGAAAGACATATTCTAAGACTGTTATAAGCAAGAATCCCATGAAGAAATTCCTTGACAAAGATTTCCTGCTGGAGAGTGAGACGGCCCGGAAACTCTACCATGATGTGGCTGCCGGACTACCCATTATTGATTATCACTGTCACCTGGATCCCCGTCTGATTGCGGAAGATGCCAGCTTTAATAACCTGACACAGGTATGGCTGGCCGGTGATCATTATAAATGGAGGGCCATGCGTGCCAATGGAGTGGAAGAACGGTTCTGCACAGGCGATGCAACAGATCAGGAGAAATTTATGAAGTGGGCCGCCACTGTCCCGGATACCCTGCGAAATCCCCTGTATCACTGGACACATCTTGAATTGCAGCGCTATTTTGGCATCACAGAGCTGCTGAATCCGGAAAGTGCCCCGGGGATTTATGAACAGGCTGGAAAGATGCTGGAGTCGAAAGAATACAGTGTACGCAAGCTGATCCGAAAGATGAATGTGGAAGTGATCTGTACCACCGATGATCCTGTGGATTCACTGGAACATCATCAAAAGATCAAGGAGGACGGATTTGAAACAAAGGTACTCCCGGCCTGGAGACCTGACAAGTCCATGGCTGTTGAAGATGCGGTCACTTACAACCTTTACCTGGACACCCTTGAACAGGCTGCAGATACCACCATTTCCACCTTTATGGACCTGCTTACTGCACTCCAGAACAGGCATGATTACTTCCATCAAATGGGATGCCGCATCTCCGACCACGGACTGGAAGGATTCATATCTAAAGATTTTGATTACCAGGAAATTGAAAGGCTATTTCTGAAAATACGAAAGGGTCGGATGCTTAATCAGCAAGAGGTGGGCCGTTTTAAATCGGCCATGCTCATCGAACTGGCTGTGATGGATCATGAAGCCGGCTGGGCGCAACAGTTCCATGTGGGGGCCATCCGAAACAACAACACCCGTCAACTCCATGATCTGGGTCCCGACACCGGATTCGATTCCATTGGAGATTTCAAGATGGCACGCTCCATGTCCAGGTTCCTGGACCGATTGGACCAACAGAACCAGCTGGCCAAGACCATTGTCTACAACCTCAATCCGGCGGACAATGCACTGATGGCCACCATGCTCAATAACTACAATGATGGCTCAACAGCTGGGAAAATGCAGTTTGGTTCCGGTTGGTGGTTTATGGATCAGAAGTTCGGTATGACCAACCAGATCAACACTTTGTCCTCCCTGGGGCTCCTCAGTCGCTTTGTAGGTATGATAACCGATTCCCGAAGCTTTCTTTCCTACCCGCGCCACGAGTATTTCCGAAGGATTCTCTGCAATCTGGTGGGACAGGATGTGGAGAATGGGGAGATTCCCAATGAACCTTCCCTGCTTGAGAATCTGATACAGAATGTATGTTATTACAACGCAAAAGAGTATTTTGCGTTGTAGTAAATAAATTGAGCGTGGGTAAAAAGATTCTTAAGAACGTCACTATCTCCCTTTTTCTCCTGGTATTCCTTGCTCCTGTGCATTCCCAGGGTATTAAGGGTGAAATCCGGGACCTCAATGGTGAGCCGGTGCCCTTTGCTGCCATTTTTATCAAGGAACTGACCAGGGGTACCACCTGCAATGCCCTGGGAATGTTTGCACTGCCCCTGCCCGAAGGATCCTATACCGTATTTTTCCGAAGTATGGGATATACAGAAGTAAGCCGCACCCTTGAAGTGGGACCGGAATACACCGAACTTGTAATTGAACTGCCGCCTCAGACCTATATGATCCCCGAAGTACGAGTCAGCGCCAGTGGAGAAGATCCTGCATACTGGATCATGCGAAAAACCATCGGACTGGCCAACTACCATCTGCATGAAGTATTGAAGTACGAGGCGGAGATATATATCAAGGGTAGCGCCCTCATGGAAAAATTGCCCAGAGCCATTGCCCGAAGGATCCAGGTCAATAATGTCAAAGTGGAAGAGGGCGAAGCCTATATGCTGGAGTCACTCAATGAGGTTACATTTACCGCTCCCGATAAATACGAGATGCGGGTCATTGCTTCTCAGAATACCCTTCCCGGATATACCGAGAACGTAAATCCCATGGATTATATCAATGCCAGCCTCTACCAGCAGCAGATCGAAGGGATCATCCTTCCTCTGGCCCGGAACGCTTTTTCACATTACCGGTTTTCCTTTGACGGCACCTTCCTGGAGGGCCCATACATCATTAACAAGATCAAAGTGACTCCCAAAAGAAAGAGTCAGCAGCTGGTCGAAGGCTACCTCTATGTGGTGGAAGATCTCTGGTGCCTTCACTCCGCAGACCTAAGTGTAAACACCATTGCGGGAACCGTTACATTGCAGCAACTCTTCGCAAATGTTATTATGGATGCATGGCTTCCGGTGAACCATAAAATCGGTGTGGATGTGGATATAGCGGGGATCCTGGCCAATGTGACCTATGTCTCTTCACTGAAGTATAAGGATGTAACGCTTAATCCCAATCTTCCGGAAGTCTATTTCACCTCCATGAACAAGGTTGAGGAAGAGGATGAACTTCCTGAAGAACAGGAGGTCACCAAAGAGCAGGAGAAGATCAACGAGCTGCTTCAAAAAGAGGAGCTAAGCAACCGGGATGTGCAAAAACTCTCTAAGCTGATGGAAAAGGAAGCCGGAAAAACTACCAAGGATCCGGAAGGGGGTGATATGAACCAGACCGGCACCACCTTCTCTGTGGCAGACAGTGCTGTGAAGAATGATTCGCTGTACTGGAACGCTGTTCGTCCCATTCCGCTGACCCCGGAAGAACATTTTTCGCTTAAAGAACGGGACTCCATCATTGGCATCCGAACAGTCTCATCAGCTCCAGGGGGAGACTCCGTCCGAACCACCAGGCACCGGCAGAAAAAATTTCGGGGCATCATGATGGGACGCACCTATACCAAGAGGGGCGGGAAGTTCCGGTTTACCCATGACGGATTAATAGATTTGGAGCGGCTGGGATATAACACCGTCGACGGACTTTCCTACGGGCAGCGCTTCGTAATCAACTGGAAAGCCGATTCGCTTCATACTCTTCGTTCCTATCTCATAGCCGACTATGCCTTCCATAGAAATGCCCCTATGATTACCTGGGACAGCGACTTTTTGTATGCACCCCTGGCCCGTGGCAAAGTAGCTATCTACCTCAACTACACCTCAAACGATTTCAATGCATCCACAGGTATCCCGGGATTCACCAATATGGCCTATACCCTGTTCCTGAGAGAAAACTATTTGAAAAAGTATGAACAGATCGATGCCACCCTCTTCAACCGGATAGATGTGAGGAATGGTTGGGTATTAACAGCATCTGCTACCTATGGTCGGCAAAACCAGCTGACCAATAACAGCGACTTTTCTTTTTTCTTCAACAACGACAGGGAGTTCACTTCTAACATTCCAGGAAGCCTTGCTGCAGATGATCCGGCGCTGGCAGACCATCAGAGACTGGTGGGTATGGTTCGGCTCGACATCACACCCAAACAACCCTATGTGGTGCGGACCCACAGGAAAGACCTGCGGGAATCCAAATGGCCCACCTTTTCACTGGAGTATAAACATGCCTTCCCCCTTGAAAATGAAGGATGGTCCGACTTCAGCCTGCTTTCTGCAGATATCCGGCAATCAGTTGATGTGGGATTACTATCGACTTTGGACTGGTTCCTGGGATCTGGATACTTTTTCAATACCAGCGCTCTCCACTTTTCAGACTTTCGTCACTTTAAGTCGAGTCCGCTCTACATCGATATGGCCGACTTCGACGATGCACTTATGCTCATGGATTACTATGAAGCCAGCACATCTGATTACTGGTTCCATGCCGACGCAAAACTAACCTCCTCCTACCTGCTTATAAAGTTCCTTCCCTGGTTTAGCGAGCGGCTCTGGAAAGAGTCATTGGGGGTAAGCTATCTCTATACTCCCCAGGCCCCCCATTACATACAAGCGGGGTACAGCCTCAATGAAATCCTCTTCCTGATGGATCTGGGCTTATATGTAGCTTTCCAGGAGGGAACATACAAAGGCTTCGGGGCTCGTCTCAATTTCAGATTTTAAACATTCATTGATAGAAATTTGTTATTATTGTATTGGATATGAAAGGGATTGCAATCATATTGGCGGGCTGCGTGCTCTTCCTGAACCTTGGAAATCTCCGGGAGAATTTTCAGTTTTCTATGGAGGCTGCAGGGATGGAGTGTTGTGCTGACAGCTGTGCCGATTGCTGCGACACAGAAGGAGAGGCAGACAAGGATTGTCCTCCCACTTGTGATTGTTCCAATCAATTTCAAATTACGGCCATTGCTTATCATTTTATGGAAATGACCGGAATTACAGTACAAACCTATCATTATGGCAACTATGTGAATAGTTACACCTTTGAGTATTCTGCTGACTTTCTTCAGCCACCCCGTTTTGGCTAACTGAGCCCATTGAATTTTCTTATCAGTTTACCAAAACATTTATCCAATGAAAATAAAAATGACTTTGCTGTTATGCATCCTGCTTGGTGCATATAGTCAGCACCTTGAAGCAAAGCAGCAAACTGCAAGCGACTCCCTTTCCATATGGGTTGATGGTCTCTGTGGAATGTGTAAAACCCGCATTGAAGAGGCTGCACAAACAGTCAGGGGAGTTGAGACTGCATTGTGGAACGTGGAGACTCATCAGCTCTCAGTAACAGTCGATCCAAACAAATTCAAATTAAATAAACTACACTACAAAATAGCCAGTGTGGGTCATGATACCAAGGAATTGCTTGCCCCTGACCCTGTCTACGATGCATTGCACGATTGCTGCAAATACAGAGATCCGGAGCAAATTCGATTACACGATAAAGAGGGGAAAGGTATCACTGGTGTAGTCTATGAAACCGGTGAAGATGGTGGCACAACTCCCCTCCTGGCTGCCAACGTTTACTGGGCAGGTACCACCAATGGCACAAGCACTGGAGAAGATGGATACTTTGAAATCGGGTTTGAGGAAGGTGTTCACCTACTTGTGGTCAGTTATGTGGGATATACCAATGACACCCTCCACCTTCATGAGCCATCCCAAGTAGAGGTGGAGTTCTCCAAGGCGGTGATGCTCGAAGAGGTAAAAGTGGTTCACCGGATCAAACCCACCACCGTTTCATATAGCAGTGCCTACAATATTCAGAATATCCATGAGAAGGAGCTGACCAAGGCAGCCTGCTGCAACCTCTCGGAAAGCTTTGAGACCAATCCATCGGTTGACGGAGGACTTACAGATGCTGTTACCGGAACCAAAAAGATTGAAATGCTTGGGCTGGCTGGCCCCTATGTACAGATCATGCGCGAAAACATGCCCGATGTCAGAGGACTTTCGGCTCTCTATGGGCTCACTTATACGCCTGGGACCTGGATTGAGGGAATCCAGCTAAATATGGGAGCCGGTTCGGTGGTTAATGGTTCTGAGAGCATCACCGGACAGATCAATGTGGAACTGCGCAAACCTGAAAATAGTGACAAACTCTTTCTAAACCTTTATGGAAACGGTGATGGCCGGATGGAAGCAAACATCATGACTGCCTACCGCTTGAATGAACGTTGGAGTGGCAGTACGATGCTACATGGAAATACCAGGCCCTTTCAAATGGATCGCAACCAGGATAGTTTTGTGGATCATCCCACAGGAAATCAGCTTGTGGCACTGCAGCGATTCAAGTATTCAGGGGATAACGGACTGCATAGCCAAATGGGAGTCAAAGTGGTATGGCTCGACCAGGTGGGTGGTCAGATGGATTTTGATTCCGACACGCCCCGTGACCAACAGTCCTACTGGGGATCAGGTATGAATACCAAACGCATTGAGGGCTGGGCCAAGATTGGCAAGGTCTTTGAGAACAAGCCCTATGCCAGCATGGGTTTCCAGCTTTTAGGAGTGGTTCACCGTCAGGATGCCTATTTCGGTCTGACCGATTACCTGGCAGACCAGGAATCGCTATATGCAAACCTGATTTACCAGTCGATCCTGGGATCTACCAATCACCAGTACCGTACCGGGCTCAGCTTCCAGGCAGATAGTTATAAAGAAATGGTAGGTACTGAGGATTATGAGAGAAGGGAGCTGATTCCAGGAGCCTTCCTGGAATACACCTTCAACCACATGGATATCTTTACGGCAGTGGCAGGGTTCCGGGCTGATTTCCACAATATCTACGGCACATTTTTCACCCCACGGCTCCACCTGCGTTATGAGCCCGTCGAAAAAACAGTGATAAGAGCTTCTGCTGGCAGGGGACAAAAAACAGCTTCCATTTTTGCTGAGAACATTGGTATATTTGCTTCCTCCAGAGCCATCTACCTGGATGAAACTTCCACAGAACTTCCCTATGGATTTGAACCGGAGGTGGCATGGAGCTATGGTTTGAATTTTACCCAGGGCTTCCAGCTGGGAGAGGCCGCATCGGTTTTCAAGCTTGACTACTACCACACCCGCTTCACAAACCAGGTGGTCATTGACCTGGACAGGAATCCACAGGAGGTCCATTTCTACAATCTGAATGGTGAGTCATGGTCAAACAGCTTCCAGGCACAGCTGGATATGGAACCTTTGGAGCGCTATGATATAAGACTTGCCTACCGGATAAACGATGTGCGAACCACCTATGATGATGAGTTATTGCCACGTCCCATGGTCGCAAAACACAGGGCCTTTATCAATATGGCCTACTCCACCAAAGATCTTTGGAGCTTTGATATCACCTGGAGCTGGCAGGGAGCAAAACGAATTCCATACACTGAAAGTAATCCGGAGCCTTACCGCCTGGACGATTACTCGCCTGCCTTCTCCCTGGTAAACCTGCAGCTGGGCAAAACCCTGTTTCAGCGGCTGGAGCTCTATGCGGGAATCGAGAACCTGTTTGGTTTTACACAAAAGGATCCCATTCTTGCCAGCGATGATCCCTTCGGTCCGTGGTTTGACAGTTCACTGATCTGGGGACCCATTTTCGGCAGGAAATTTTACGGAGGGCTCCGTTTCAGGATAAACTAATTATATTTGGAAACTTAAATTAATTCCATGAACCTTAAGTTGCCCCTCACCCTGTTTCTTCTGATGCTCTTTATTGGGCTTTCAGCGCAGACAAGTGATGCAATTGATTGGGATTATGAGATTGATCTGCTGGCCAGAGAACTGGCAGAGAAACACCCCGACCTCTTCTTCAAAACCGATTCAGAATGGTACTTCCATGCCATGAGTCAGGTTGCAAAAGAGACTCCGGGTAAATCTCGCTTCCAGGTTTCTATCCGGCTGCAACAGGTTCTTGCCGCAATGGGCGATGCCCAGACCCAGATCAACTACCATTTTCTGGTGGAAAAATCTCATATTCTTCCCTTTGAATATTATTGGTTTGAGGATGGGATCTACGTTCTGGAAACGGACAAGAAGTATGAGGCTCTGCTGGGTAAAAAACTAACTGCCGTAAACAGTGTTCCCATTGAAGTGGTGATCGATTCACTGGCCACGCTGCTGGTAATTGACAACCATTCGGTGGTGCTTAACCATATTCCTCGCATGCTCACCTGGTTTCAACTACTTGAATACTTCGGGTTTGCTGATGGAAAAGAGCTCTCCATAACAGTCAAAGGCAGTACAGGTGAGCTGAGCAGGACCATTCATCTACCCGTTGATCTGGGGGAAATGATTGCCGTTCACCCCTCTTCTCTACCTCTTGGCTGGCAGGATCAAAAAGCATTCTTCCGGGAACAATATTTTGAGAATGAGCATATCTACTATATCCAGTACAACCGGTGCTGGAGCCGGGAAGCAGAAGAGGATTATGGCTCAGGAGCCTCTGCATTATTCATGCCCTCATTCAAGGAGTTCGAAAAGCAGGTTTACCCGATCCTTAAGAAGAAGGAGATTGACAAGCTGGTTTTTGATATTCGCTTTAACAAGGGTGGGCATGCATCCCAGGGCACTGAATTTATCAGTAAAATCTGCAAAACCCTGCCTAAAGATCATGGAGACATTTTTGTGCTGGTGGGGAGAGTTACATCAGCATCTGCAATTACCAATACGGTGGATTTTATGAAGAGTGCCGACGTGGTTCTGGTGGGAGAAGAGACCTCAGGAAAACCTAACTATTTCGGAGAAGTAGATCGCTTTGTACTGCCCGAATCCAGGCTGATTGT
Source organism: Bacteroidota bacterium (assembly GCA_030637895.1). Taxonomy (GTDB): domain Bacteria; phylum Bacteroidota; class Bacteroidia; order Bacteroidales. The sequence goes on from DAOWFP010000103.1 coordinate 10,554, forward strand.
CTCTTATCCGACAAGGTACTTTTCCCTGCTGGATGAGGATCTGCCTACCTTGCATCCCGATTTGGTGACACCATTAGGCTTTGAGCAGTATATGAAAGGCATTGACCCTGCCATGGAGGCGGTTCGTAATGCTCCCCTCCCCTAAGCTACTCCTCCAGGATTAATCCCCGCATGATCAGGTATTGCGCAGCTATGTAAGTGATCATAATCAGAAAACCGGCCAGGGGAATCTCGCTGTGAAACTTATTGAATGCGATCATACTATCGGAAATCAGGAAAAGGATGGAACCGAAAAAAACCAGTTTGAAACTCATGGCTCCCACTCTTCCTGAACGATTCAGGGCCATCATAGACATAAGGATCAGTGAAAGAGCATAGATGGAGATAATGGGTTTCATCAATCCCTCCAGACCTGGAAACAGCAAGGCCAGCATTCCAGCAACATAAGCCAAAAACAGGAGAGACAGCCAGGGATTCTTTTGCAGCTTTCCCCTACCCCCTTTCTCACTGAATTTGGTGAATGTATAGATATAGCTAAGCTGTGCAAAGAAAAACCCACCTACTCCGGCAAAGAAAAAGAGTTCATTTTTCCCGGAAAGCATGAGGAAATTATCTCCCATCCAGGAAAAGAAAAAGGCCACCAAAACCGGTACTGTAAAGCTGCTTTTCTTCTTATAGAGCAGGAAATATAAGGCCATCCAGATCATTATGAGCGGTTTTACAAAATACTCCATCTGGATATTGTCCATCAGTCTGCCCGTGAGTTCAATTATGACAATCACAGCAAAGATCAGGTGCAAGAGAAGGGATGCATTCTTTTTCATTGTTGGAAGTTTTAGTGTAGTAAATATAACATCCCTTTTAGTAACTTTAGTCCCACCTTGAATTAAAATAGAAAAATGAGTACAATCAATTATGAGGTAAGGTTTTCCAACCATCCTGAGGATGCCAAACACTATGACACAGAACGATTAAGAAAGGAGTTCCTTGTGGAGAAGCTGATGGTAAATGGAGAGATCAATATGGTCTACTCCATGAACGACCGTTATATCGTGGGTGGGGCAATTCCAGTCACAGAACTGGAATTAAAGACTATCGATCCCCTGAAGTCAAAATACTTTTGTGACCGTCGTGAACTGGGAATTATTAATGTGGGTGGTGCGGCCACCATTCTGGTAGATGGAATTGATTATTCTCTGAATTATAAAGATGCAATTTATGTGGGCGCTGGATCAAAACAGATTATCATGATCAGCAAGGAGGAGCAGAATCCTGCACATCTCTATTTTAATTCGGCTCCTGCCCATAAGGCTTTTCCCTGTCGCAGGCTTAGCCTGGCTGATGCAGAAGTGGCCGCTTTGGGTACCCCGGAACAGTCTAACGCAAGAAAGATTAATAAACTCCTGGTTAATTCAGTGGTGGAGACCTGCCAGCTACAGATGGGAATGACCCAATTAAAACCAGGAAGTGTATGGAACACCATGCCACCCCATCTCCATAGCCGCAGGATGGAGGTCTACTTTTACTTTGAAGTTCCGTATGGACAGGCCATTTGTCACTTTATGGGCGATCCCAAAGAAACCAGGCATATCTGGATGCAAAATGAACAGGCCGTGATTTCACCCCCCTGGTCGATCCATTCTGCTGCCGGAACCAGCAACTATATTTTTATCTGGGGAATGGCAGGGGAAAATCTTGATTACGGCGATATGGATATGATTCAGCCCAATGAAATTCGATAATAAAGAAGTAATGTCGCAACAACTATTTGATCTAAAAGGAAAAACAGCCCTGGTTACCGGTGGAACCCATGGCCTCGGAATGGCCATTGCCATGGGCCTGGCAGAAGCTGGAGCCACCATTATCATTAATGGTCACACTCCGGCTAAACTTGAGTCTGCCGGGAAGGCATATGCCGAAAAGGGGATCTCCGCTCACACCTATCTGCTTGATGTGACCGATGAAGCTGCAGTAGAAAAGGCTATCCCAATGATGGAAATGGAGGTGGCCCCCATTGATATCCTGGTAAACAATGCAGCCATTATCAAAAGGATTCCGATCCTGGAGATGAAAGCAGCAGATTTCAGGGAGATACTGGATGTGAACCTTACAGGACAATTCATTATGGCAAAAACAGTGGCCAGGGGGATGGTTGAACGCGGACAGGGGAAAATCATCAATATCTGTTCCATGATGAGTGAACTGGGAAGAGATACTGTATCGGCATATGCTGCTGCCAAAGGTGGATTGAAAATGCTTACCAGGAATATGGCCACCGAATGGGCCAGGTATAACATCCAGATCAACGGCATTGGCCCGGGCTACTTTGCCACCGACCAGACAGCACCCATCCGGGTGGATGGACATCCCATGAACGAGTTCATCATTAATCGTACCCCTGCAGGGAGATGGGGAAATCCGAAAGAACTGGCTGGTACAGCTGTATTTCTGGCATCAAAAGCCTCCGATTTTGTAAACGGGCAGATAGTTTATGTGGATGGCGGCATCCTGGCCACCATCGGGAAACCCTCCAATGAAGTCTAAACAATGAGATTGAAATTGAAACCCATAGTCATGAAAAAGAACTTATTACTCTATGTGCTCATGGGGCTGCTAAGCATTTCCTGCAGCTCTTCTCCTGAGGTAAGCCTCCAGGTGACCAATCCTTTGAATCAAAAACGTAATGATGCGATAATCCTGTTGTCACGGAGCGAGATTTCCCGCTGGATCGATATACCTGCGGATCAGCTTCCTGTTTTGAAAGACCGCAATGGCACCTATATCCCCTGTCAGGCAGACGATGTGAATGGAGATGGACAGTGGGATGAGCTATTTGCATGCATCAGCATGGAGGCTAAGGAGCAACTTAAAATTGTCTTAGGGTTTCTGACTCCGGATGACTATCCAGAGTTTACTTCAAGAACCAATCTACACCTTGGAGATGCGAAAAACAACTACCAGAAACTAAACAGTGCCAGCAGGCTGGAAGGGATCTCCTACCATAACTATGTGGACATCACCGAAGCAGCTTTCCAGATGGAAGGCGCTGCATGGGAAAATGATAAAGTAGGATTCAGAAATTACATGGATCAGCGAAACGGAATGGATATTTTCGGAAAAATAACTTCCAGCATGGTACTGGACCAGGTGGGGAAAAAGGGTGAACCGAGCTACCATGAACCAGGTGAATGGGGAATGGATGTGCTGAAAGTGGGAACCAGCCTGGGTGCAGGTGGCATTGGATATATGTACAAAGACTCACTCTATCGTGTAGGTGACAGTGGGTCCGGTAGCTACGAAGTCATTTTCGAAGGTCCCCTTCGAAGCAGGTTTGATCTTAACTACACAGGCTGGAAGGTGGAAGAGGAGACCTTGCATGTAAGCCACCAGATTGAGATTGTAGCGGGGCGTCATTTCTACCAGGGATTGGTGTCTTACAGCGGTACAGATGAGTCTCTGAAATTGGTCACCGGAATCGTAAATATGAAAAGTGAGACCCTTCACGTAACAAAGTTGAATGATCAGTTTACAGCTCTGATCAGCCATGATCAGCAGTCGGAAGATGGTTCTTTTCTGGCCATGGCTCTGCTGGTTCCTACAGCCTTTCTGGTTTCAACCGGGGAAACCAGGAAGGAAGGTGAAGGGATAATCCAGACCTATTATGCCAGCCTGGATGCTTCTCCGGATGAAACATTAGGCTACCGGTTCTATTCATTTTGGGAAAAAGAGAATTCCTTATGGAACTCCCTGGAAGAGGTTCAGAGCTATCTGAAAAATGAGGCAGAGAGATTGGCACAGTCAGTAGTCTATTTCAATCAACAATAAATAATATCTTTAAGAATGAAAAGAATTGATGTTGTCCTGCAAATGAGAGAATCCGGGGCCATTCCTCTCTACTACAATCCAGACCTGGATGTTATGAAAAAGGTTATCTCTGCCTGCTATCGTGGTGGGATGAAGATCTTTGAATTTACCAACCGGGGCGATCTGGCACATGAGCTTTTCGCTGAGCTGGTCACATGGAGTAAAAAAGCTATGCCCGATCTTATTCTGGGGGTTGGAACCATCGTGGATGCCGGAACCTGTTCACTCTATATCCAGATGGGTGCAAAATTTATTGTCTCTCCCTTACTAAACGAAGAGATGGCCAGGGTATGCAATCGCCGTAAGGTACTGTGGATGCCCGGGTGTGCCACTGCTTCTGAAATTAATAAAGCTGAAGAATTGGGTGCCGAAGTTGTAAAACTGTTCCCCGGGCCCACTGTGGGAGGTGCCAGGTTCATGAAAGCCTACCTTGGACCCTGCCCCTGGTCCAATATCATGCCCTCAGGAGGGGTATCCCCCACCCTGGAGAACCTAAGGGAGTGGTTCGAGGCTGGAGCATTCTGTGTGGGAATGGGAGCACAACTGATTTCAAAGGAGATTATCGACAACAGCGATTATAAGAAGTTGGAAGAGTGCGCCAGGTTCTCAATGGACCTCATTGGCAAACTAAAAGGATCAGCTTAGTATGCAGATCAGATCGCTATTAATTGGCCCCTTACTCCTGCTGTTTCTGGCTGGTTGCAGACAGCAACAAGAGGGTGAAGTACTGAAGCTGGCACACGGACTGGATCCCTCTCATCCAGTACATCAGGCCATGGTATATATGGCCGACCGTTGCAAAGAGATCTCTAAGGGGAAGCTGAGCATCGATATCTACCCAAGCGGACAACTGGGTTCCGAGCAACAATGTGTAGAGCTCCTGCAGATAGGCAGCCTCGCCATAACCAAGGTATCGGCTGCCGTGATGGAAAGTTTTACTGAGGACTTCAAAGTATTGGGACTTCCCTATGTATTCCGCTCCAAAGAGCACTCGTTCAAGGTGCTGGATGGGGAGATCGGGGATGAACTACTCCTGAGTACGGAACCATTCTGGATCAGGGGACTCTGTTTTTTTGATGCCGGAAGCCGAAGTTTTTATACCATAGACACACCCATCAATCACCCGGATGACCTGAAGGGCTTGAAAATCAGGGTTATGAAAAGCATCACAGCCATGGAGATGGTAAAGGCCCAGGGGGGCTCACCCACCCCCATCTCCTGGGGTGAACTGTATACGGCCCTGCAAAGTGGTGTGGTAGATGGTGCTGAAAACAATCCCCCCAGCTTCTATACCAGTCACCACTATGAGGTATGTAAATACTATTGTCTCAACGAGCACACCATGGTTCCCGATGTACTGATCATCGGTCTGAAGGCATGGGAAAAGTTAAGTGAGCAGGAGAGAACATGGCTGCAGCAAGCAGCGGATGAATCGGTACCGGTTCAGCGTGAACTATGGGCGGCATCCGAAAAAGAGTCCCTCGAGATTGTGGAAGAGGCTGGTGTGACCATTATCTATCCCGATAAAGAGCCTTTTTCCCAAAAGGTCACTGAACTATTGGAGTCCTACCAGGAAAATGAAAGATTATATGAGCTAATCACCAGGATAAGGGCAGTTAACTAGTGCAATAGATGAAGAAGTTTCAACATAAATTAAACAGGGTACTGGAGGTGTTCCTGGTGTTCCTGATGACAGTCCTGGTACTGGATGTACTCTGGCAGGTATTTAGCCGTTACCTGCTCTCTTCACCCAGCTCATTTACAGATGAACTGGCCGGTTTCCTGCTTATCTGGGTGGGTGTACTGGGTGCAGCTTATGTGGCAGGAAGAAAGGAACACCTGGCCATTGATATCCTGATTCAAAAATCTCCTCCGGCCAGGCAGCGAGTTCTGCTTCACCTCATTCATTCGCTTATTTTTCTGTTTGCCCTCTCGGTTATGGTAACCGGTGGTGCGGTATTGATGTATACCCGTTTTGTATTGCAGGTAAAATCGGCTGCCCTCCAGCTTCCGCTTGGCTATGTTTACATAGTCCTTCCCATCAGTGGATTGATTATTATGTACTACGAGGTACTCCACATCATCTCTTTAAAAAGATCCTGATCGTATGGAAGTACTGGTCCTTGTCCTCAGCTTCGTGATCCTCTTGATAATTGGTGTTCCCATTGCATTTAGTATTGGTATCGCAGGGATTCTGACCATGTTGATGTCCATAGATGCCATGCCTGCTCTGACCACCTACGCGCAACGAATGGCCACCGGGCTGGACAGTTTTGCTTTGCTGGCCATCCCCTTTTTTGTACTTGCAGGGGGAATTATGAACAGCGGGGGTATTGCCATGCGACTCATTAACTTCGCCAGGGTGCTTGTGGGAAGACTTCCTGCCGGGCTGGCCATTGTGAATGTGATTGCCAATATGCTCTTTGGTGCCATATCAGGATCTGCTGCTGCGGCAACTTCAGCCATCGGAAGTATTATGGGTCCTGAAATGAAAAAGGAAGGGTATGATGAAAGTTTCAGTGCTGCAGTCAATATCTCTTCGGCAACCACCGGGCTGACCATTCCCCCCAGTAACATCCTGATCATCTACTCACTGGCCAGCGGGGGAGCCTCCATCACCGCCCTGTTCCTTGCAGGATATATTCCCGGTATTCTTACTGGTGTGGGCATCATGTTGGTGGCCATGTCGATGATGGTCCTTAAAAACAAGGGGCTCAAAGGTCTGGCCGGTTTACTTGGAAAAGTGCTGCTGGCTTCCGTAATCCTGCTTGGAGTTGGTATGGGAATGAAAGTAGTGCACCAGGCCTCTGTCCCGGCTTTTAAGGGAGTACTTTACGGATTGCTCTTTCTTTTCCTGGTATATTCTGTCTATAAGTCAGCCACAAACTGGAAATTCTTCAAATTCGCATTAAGAAAATTTATTGATGCATTTCCCTCGCTGTTATTGCTGGTAATTGTAATAGGAGGGATCGTAGCGGGATTCTTTACCGCCACGGAAGCGTCCGCAGTTGCTGTTCTCTATGCGCTGATCCTGGCCCTTATCTACAAAGAAATCACCATCAAGGATCTTCCGGCAATTATCCTTAGGTCGGTCCGTACCACCTGTATTGTATTACTATTGGTGGCCACCAGCATAGGGGTGTCCTGGATCATGTCCTATGAAAACATACCCCAGGATGTGAGCAGCGGACTATTGAGTCTCAGTGATAATCCTGTTGTGATCCTTCTGCTTATCAACTTTATTCTGCTCTTTGTGGGAATATTTATGGATATGACGCCGGCTGTACTGATCTTCACCCCCATTTTCCTGCCCATCGTCACTGCCCAGCTGGGTATGAATCCCATACATTTTGGTATCATTATCGTGCTGAACCTATGCGTTGGGATCTGTACCCCTCCTGTGGGGTCTGTACTCTTTATTGGGTGCAGTGTGGCCAATTTGAAAATTGAGCAGGTGATCAAACCGCTGCTACCCATGTTTATTGTTATGATAGTGGTGCTGATGCTGGTTACTTATATTCCATCCTTGAGCCTCTGGTTACCTAATTTGCTAATAAAGTAAACTTAGTTAGCGTATTATTTACGTTAACTTTGTTTTTGACTTAAATCTTTCCTAAATTAGCCGGCATGAATCTGCCCGGCAGGAACATCAACCTTCACATTTCGGTGGACTGTGTGATCTTCGGATTCAGCACCAATCAGCTGAAGGTCTTGCTTATTAAGAGAGCATATACCAACACATCGGGCACACTTAGCAATGATCATAAGCTTCCTGGTGACTTTATTGCCATAAAAGAGGATCTGGACCTTGCCGCTTCCAGGACCCTTGAGGAGCTAACAGGCTTGAAAGATATCTACCTGCAGCAGTTTGCTTTCTTTGGCAGGCCCGACCGCATCTCAAAAAGTATGGATATCGCATGGCTGACTGAAACAACCGGACATAAGATTCAACGTGTGGTTACGGCAGCCTACTACTCCCTGATCAATATTACTGATACCAACAGCGATTTTGCCATCAAAAATAATGCGACATGGATTGATGTAAAACAGGTGCCCGATCTTGCTTTTGATCATGCCACCATTATTACCAATGGACTGGCACACCTGCAGCTTACATTGCGAAACGAACCCATTGGATTTGAATTGCTCCCGGAGAAGTTTACCGTCAGGGAATTGCAGACCCTCTATGAGGTGATCCTGGACTGTAGCCTGGATAACCGGAACTTCAGGAAGAAAATCCTGAAATCAACCTATATGGTCCAGCTGGAGGAGAAGCAGAGTGGGGTGGCCCACAAACCCGCATACTACTATCGATTTGATAGAAACATATACGAAAAACATAAAAAGGAATCCCTTGGATTCAACTTCTAAGCCATTAACAACTAACTAATAACCATTAACTATTTACCATGTACTTACTAGGATATGACGTCGGAAGCTCTTCAGTTAAAGCCAGCCTGATTAATGCTGAATCGGGGCGTTGCGTTGCCTCGGCTTTCTACCCAAAAAAAGAGATGAAGATTGAGGCTGCCAGGGCGGGATGGGCCGAGCAGGATCCAAATCAATGGTGGAACAACCTGATGCTCGCCACCAATGATGTGATGCAGTCGGCCGAGATAGACCCCTCCTCCATCAAGTCCATAGGCATCGCCTACCAGATGCACGGACTGGTGCTGGTGGACAAGGATTACCAGTTGCTCCGTTCATCCATCATCTGGTGCGACTCCAGGGCAGTTTCCCATGGGGATCATGCCATGGAAACAATTGGCCAGGATCGCTGTCTTTCTCACCTGCTAAATTCCCCGGGAAACTTTACCGCCTCCAAACTGAGCTGGGTGATAATGAATGAACCGGAGATATACGAAAAAGCCTACAAATTCATGCTGCCGGGCGACTATATTGCCATGAAGCTGACCGGGGAGATCAATACCACCATTTCCGGGCTTTCGGAAGGAATCATGTGGGATTTCCAGGAGAACTCACTGGCAGACTTCCTGCTGGAATATTACGGCATCCACCAGCACCTGGTTCCCGATATTGTCCCCACCTTTTCAGAACAGGGACGACTCTCTGCAGCTGCTGCCGAAGAACTGGGATTGGTGCCAGGGATCCGCATCGCCTATCGTGCAGGCGATCAACCCAATAATGCCTTTTCACTGAACGTTTTAAATCCGGGCGAAATCGCAGCCACCGCAGGTACCTCAGGGGTGGTTTATGGAGTAAGCGACGAAGTAAAATATGATCCCTTAAGCCGTGTCAACACCTTTGCCCATGTGAACCACAGTCCGGAACTCCCCAGGTTGGGCGTACTGCTCTGTATTAACGGTACGGGGATACAGTACTCATGGTTGAAACAGAATCTGGCCCAGAGGGAAATGAATTATCCGGCACTGAACGACCTGGCCATGTGTGCTCCCATTGGCTCGGACGGACTCCTTATGTTGCCCTTTGGAAACGGGGCCGAACGAATGCTGGGAAATAAGGATGTGGGAGCCACAATTAAAAACATCAATTTCAATATTCATAACGGCGCCCACCTGGTACGCGCTGCCCAGGAGGGAGTAGCGTTCTCCATGCACTACGGAATGGAGATTTTAAAGGAGACCGGGATCAACCCCACTGTGATCAGGGCAGGTTGGGCCAACATGTTCCTGAGCCGGGTATTCCGGGAATCCCTTGCAGAAATTTCTGGAGCTACCATTGAACTTTACGATACAGACGGTTCCGTCGGAGCTGCCAATGGAGCCGGTATTGGATCAGGAATCTTTGGCTCTTTTGAAGAGGCCTTTGAGAACCTGAACAGAAGGATGGTTGTAGAACCTACAAACAAGGAGCCTGAAAAGTACACTGAGGCCTACGGCCAATGGAAAGACGTACTTCACAAATGTATTGGACTATAGAATTTCAAAATATATCTAATTATAAAACAGGATAAGATGGACTACTTATTAGGTGACAAAACGTATTTCCCGGGCATCGGGAAGATTAAATTCGAAGGCAGAGAATCGGACAATCCGCTGGCATTCAAGTTCTATGATGAGAGCAAAGTGATCGCCGGGAAATCCTTGAAAGAGCATCTGCGTTTTGCGATTGCTTACTGGCATACCTTCTGCGGAACCGGAGAGGATCCCTTCGGGCCTGGCACCCAGCTATTTCCCTGGGCCTCTGGCAACAATGCCATTGAACGCGCCAAAAACAAGATGGATGCAGCATTTGAGTTCATCACAAAGGTAGGTGCACCTTACTACTGCTTTCATGATATTGATGTGGTCTCTGAAGGAAGCTCAGTTCATGAGTACGAAAGCAATATGCAGACCATGGTGGAATATGCCAAACAGAAGCAGGCCGACTCTGGAGTCAAGCTCCTGTGGGGTACTGCCAATGTCTTCTCCAATCCACGCTATATGAACGGGGCCGCCACCAATCCCGATTTCAATGTTCTTCCCTGGGCTGCCACCCAGGTAAAAAATGCCATGGACGCCACCATCGCACTGGGTGGAGAGAATTATGTCTTCTGGGGTGGTCGAGAAGGCTATATGTCCTTGTTAAATACGGATATGAAGCGTGAGCAGGAGCACCTGGCCAAATTTCTCCATATGGCCAAGGACTATGCACGCGGCAAAGGATTTACCGGGCCTTTCCTCATTGAACCCAAACCCATGGAGCCCACCAAACACCAATACGATTTCGATACTGCCACGGTAATTGGCTTCCTGCAGAAGTACGGTCTTGCAGGAGATTTTAAAATGAACATCGAGGTGAACCACGCCACCCTGGCGGGACACACCTTTCAGCATGAGCTGCAGGTAGCCGTAGACAACGGGCTCTTCTGCTCCATCGATGCCAACAGGGGTGATTACCAGAATGGCTGGGATACGGACCAGTTCCCGGTGAATCTCTACGAACTTGTGGAATCGATGCTACCCATTGTGGAAGCTGGAGGATTTACAAGCGGCGGAATCAACTTCGATGCCAAGACAAGACGCAACAGCACTGATATGGAGGATATCTTTATTGCCCATATTACAGGGATGGATGTCTTTGCCAGGGCCTTTGAGATAAGCCTGGAGATGTTGGAAAAGTCAGCCTTTAAGAAGATGAAAGCTGATCGCTACTCCTCTTTTGACAGTGGAGAAGGAGCAAAGTTTGAGAAGGGAGAGTTGAACCTGGAACAGCTTAGCGCACTTGCTAAAGCCAATGGAGAACCCCAACAGATCTCCGGAAAGCAGGAGCTCTACGAATCAATCATTAACCAGTATATTAAATAGAAAGCATGAGCTCTCCCACCTTAACCCGTTCCATCTCCCCGGTAATTATTGCCTTAACGCTTGTTGCCGCGCTGGGCGGACTCCTGTTTGGATATGATACAGCTGTAATCAACGGTGCCACCAATGCCCTCAGGCAATTTTTTATTACGCCGCTTGAGAGCGATCCGGCCCTGGCCACAGCCACAATTATCCAGTTCAAAGGGATTGTTACCATTTGCCTGGTAATCGTAGTTGCATTTATTACCAGTTTTATTATCAAGTTGTTTGGAAAGAAAAAAGGCCTGTTCATAAGCGGAATTTTGTGGGTTGTGGGAATTGTTGTTCTATATTCCTTCTTTTTAAGGGGCGAAAATGTACTTACCGAGGGACTGGGTAATTCCATCAAAGGATTTACAATCTCCAGTGCCCTGGTGGGCTGCATTATCGGTGGATCCCTGGGAGGATATATCAGTCAGAGTATTGGCCGGAAAAAGGGACTCATTCTCGCTGCCATCCTCTTCCTTATCTCCGCACTGGGATCAGCAATGCCCGAGAAGCTCAACTTCATGGGACTGGCCACCATCAGTTCCTTTATCTTCTACCGGGTTCTTGGAGGTATTGGTGTGGGACTGGCTTCCATGCTTTCGCCCATGTACATTGCTGAGATTGCTCCGGCCAATGTTAGAGGTAAACTGGTTTCATGGAACCAGTTCGCCATTATCTTTGGTATGGTGGTGGTCTATTTTGTGAACTACTACATTGCCAGGGGACAGGCAGCTGATTGGATCAATACCACAGGCTGGCGCTGGATGTTCGGCTCTGAAACCATACCTGCAGTTCTCTTCCTGATCCTGCTCTTCTTTGTACCTGAATCGCCCCGTTTCCTGGTACTGAAAAAGAAGGACAACGAAGCACTGGCACTATTAAAAAGGATCAATCCGGGCACGGCCGACCAGGTATTCTCGGAAGTGAAACTTTCACTAAAAGAGAAACGGGCCCCCTGGTTATCCTTCGGCGGACTGATTATCGTGATTGGAATCCTGCTCTCGGTCTTCCAGCAATTTGTGGGTATCAACGTTGTTCTCTACTATGCAGGGGATATATTCAGAAGTATGGGATCGGGAAATGACTCCTCATTGCTGCAGACCATCATTGTGGGTATTGTCAACATGGCCTTTACAGTAGTTGCCATTCTTACGGTCGACAAGTTCGGCCGTAAGCCGCTGATGATCTTCGGAGGTATCGCCATGGGGATAAGTATGCTTGCCCTGGGTCTCTCCTTCTACCTGGATAAAATGGGAATCCTTTCGCTGATCTTCATGCTCACTTACACCGCTGCCTTTGCCATGAGCTGGGGACCAGTAACCTGGGTATTACTATCGGAAATTTTTCCCAACAACATCAAGGGAGCCATGTCTATTGCCGTGGCCTCCCAGTGGATTGCCAATCTGGTGATCTCCTGGACCTTCCCCATAATGAACGAAAGCACCATCCTCACCAGGCTCTTCAGTCATGGCTTCTCCTACTGGATCTACGGTCTGATGGGATTCCTGGCAGCCTGGTTTGTGATCAGGATGGTACCTGAAACCAAGGGGAAGACCCTGGAGGAGATAGAAGGTATTTGGAAAACTTAGTATGTATAGCTTAATAAGTAAATAAAATAGGGGTATGAAAAAGATTAGTATAATTGTTAAAACAAGCTTTGTGTTACTTTCAACTATGGCACTATTTAGCTGTGCAGGAACAAGCGAACCTGCTGAAACCATCAAATTTTATGTAGGATCGTCCAATGGAGATCTCTCCCACTCCATCTACCTTTGCGAACTGAATCCTGCTGATGAGGCCTTTGCGGTACTTGACTCTTTTGCAGGTGCCAGAGGTGGCTCCTACCTGGATCTTTCAACAGGGGGGAAATATCTTTTTGCCATCAACCAGGATCCCTGGAAGCAGGAGACCGGACATTCCACAGTCAGCTCCTTTGCCGTCGAACCCGGTACACTGGCTCTGAAAGCAGTAAACAGTCAATCCAGTGAGGGTTCAGGTATTTGTCATATCCATTGCAGTGAAAAAGGTGACTATATCTTTGCCGCCAACTATGGCAGCGGGCATGCTACAGCACTTCCCGTGAAGGAGAATGGGGAGATAGCTACTGCTTCAAGCATTGTGATTGGAGAAGGATCAGGGATTGTAGAGAGCCGGCAGCAGGGACCCCATGCCCACCAGGTGATGCTTGATCCCGGGCAAAACTTCTTGTTGGTCCCCGATCTGGGAACTAATAAGGTGATGATTTATGCTTTCGATGCTGAAAGCGGAGTCCTTAGTCCAAATCCGGCCCAGGCTTTCTTCGAACTGGCCCCGGGAGCGGGACCACGCCACCTGGCCTTTCATCCCGATGGCCTGTCGCTCTACATTGTCAATGAGCTTAACTCCACCATTACCGCCTGCAGCTATCACCCTGAAGACGGTACCATTACCGAGCTAAATACCATTAGCACGGTGGAGGAGTCTCACCTGGGAATGAAGTACCCGGCAGCCGTCAGAGCACACCCCAATGGTCGATTTGTATATGCTTCCACCCGGGGCGAAAACTCCTGTATCTCTGCATTTGAGATCAACAAGGACCGCTCGCTTACACGCACCCAGGTGATGGAGCAAGTACCCAACTGGCCCAGGGATTTTAATTTGGATCCTTCCGGCAAATATATGCTGGTGGCTGGAGAACATTCCAATGAGATACAACTATACAAAATCAGTCAGGAGGACGGACTTCTAACAGAGACCGACAGCAAGATAAATCTTCCCGCACCTGCCTCTGTTCTGTTTATTGACTGAGGCTCAGAATAACTTGATTAGCCCGTAGATTCCGACCATAAATATGGCTATGCAGCTGATTATCAGGAAGATTTTGTAAATTCTGCCTGGAGGAACTACTTTTTCGCCCGAACTGAACCGGAACCAGATTCCGGCGATCACCACAATAAAAAGCATTACAAAGGTGGCAATCCCTCCAATGGTCACCATCAGCACCGGCAGTTTTATTACCAGGAAGGCGATGGTCCAGAGTATTGGAAAAATAATGGCCAGAATCCTGATGGTCCTCAAACGGGTCCGCATATTACTGAAATCGATCCAGCCCACCACTCCAAACAGGTCTGAGAAGACGCGGGTCCGGATGGCCAGAGCTGCAAAAAGTGTGGAAAACAGCACCACAAAAGAACCCATCAGAAATATATTCTTAGCTGTGGGACCTACCGAATCGGTATAGATCCTGGAAAGGGTTTCAATCATCTGGTAGCCTTCCGGAATATCGCCCCGCTGGTAAAGGATGGAAGCTCCAAGCAGAAAAAAGGCTGCCGTTACCACGGTATAAACAATCATGGAGAGAAATGCATCCATATACATTACACGGATCCATCCCTTTGCACGACTTTTCCATACTTCGGAATCATCCTTGCTCCCTGTATAACGGGCATAGCCCTTTTCAATGCACCAGTAGTTGTAAGAGAGGATTTCATCTCCTCCCACCCCGGTCAGTCCAAAAGCTGCAAATGCAAAACCCACAGTCCCCTTTGGCAGGCGAAAGGAAAGGCCCTCCGCTATATCGGGCCATGTGACTGCAAAACCTGTGTTCTGAACCATAAACAGGGCCAGCAGGGTAAAGAGGGTAAAAAGGCCCATAAAAACCAGTGAAATCTTCTCAATCACCTTATAAAAGCCAAATAGCATGACTGTAATGACCACAAAGGCCACCACGATGGTCCAGACTGCGATAGAAAGGTATGGAATGGCGATATTAAGAATAATGGCCACGCCACCTATGATCCCACCCAACTGGAGCGGTTTGAAGATCCACAATACCAGCCAGGACCAGACGGCCCAGCTTACCTTTCTCTTCCCATAGCGGGGACCTGGCAGCTCGTTCATCAGGTTCATGGCTGTAATCCCGCGGGTAATGGACTGCCGGCCAAACTCAAGCTGCAGAACAATTTTAACCAGGCAGCTGACCAGGATCACCCAGAGAGTGACAAAGCCTGCCTTGGCACCAAGAGATGTGGTGGCAATCAGTTCTCCTGATCCAACTACCGATGCCGAGAGGATGAAGCCGGGACCCAGGAATTTCAGTTTCTCCCTGAACCTGAAAGGAGATTCCAGGACTTCATTTTTATCAAGTCTGTAAGGATCAAGCGAAGAGGATGGTGCCATATCTAAGTTGTTAGCGCTGTACCCGGGCATTGCCCTGCCAGATACTCCAGATCTGCTCCTCATCGGCAGGCTGTGCGTAGTCGGTCTCCAGTGTACCAACAAGAGCCCCGCTGGCCCAGCCAAACTGGATCCACTTTTCGGACTCCCACCCTTTGAGGATGGCATAAAGCATTCCGCTTACAAAGCCATCACCACCGCCAATACGGTCATATACATAGATTTCCCGCGGCTCTACCACGTGCCAGTGGTCATTTTCAAAAATAATACCTCCCCACATATGCATATTGGTGCTTATTACCTGGCGAAGGGTAGTGGCATATACAGACACTTCAGGGAAAGTCTCCTTCACCCGATTAATCATCCCCTTGAATCCATCAATCTTGGCGGCCAGATCCTTTCCGCCAGCATCAGGGCCCTCAATTCCCAGGCATAGCTGAAAGTCCTCCTCGTTTCCGATCAGGATATCAGATAGGGAAGCAATCTCATGAAAGATCTCATGAAGCTCATTCTCCCGTCCTTCCCAGAAGGAGGCCCGATGATTCAGATCAAAGGAAATACGGGTACCATGTTTTTTCGCTGCTCTGGCTATCTCCAGGCAAAACTGGCTGGTTTCAGGTGATAGCGCTGCGATCAGTCCAGAGAGGTGTAGAATCTGGGCTCCCTCTTCTCCAAAAATGCGTTCCAGGTCAAAGTCCTTTACATTCAGCGTTCGTCCCACCTCACCGGCCCGGTCATTATGAACCCTGGGGCCGCGTGATCCATAACCTGCATCTGCAATGTTGATCTGGTGACGGTAACCCCAGGGATTTCCCTGCTCCACCTCCGGGCCCTCATAATCCATATGCCGGCTGGCAAGGTTGTCCTTGATTCTCCGGGCGATGGGGCTCCCCTTCACAAAGGTGGTAAGAATCTTAACCGGCAAACCCAGGTAGGAAGCGGTACTCCCCACATTGGATTCGGCACTGGTAGCATCCATCCTGAACAAATCACCGCTATGGACAGGCTGACCATTAACGGGGGTGATCCGGATTCCCATACTGGTTGGGATTATCAGCGCATATTTAGCATCTTTCCTTAGTTCCATTTTCAATATTCCTTGCATTATTAAACAAATTCTCAAACTCAAAAATACAATTTCAAGCTGAGCCCTCTAAGGGTTAAATACATAATTTGACAGATCGAGGGTATCCCCCATCTGCACCTGTTGCTCCTGCAATTTACCGAACAGGATCCGGATACGCTCCTGCTGTGCTGTAGCAGCAGCGAGGTTGTACTTTTCTGATGGATCATTGATCAGGTCAAACAGCTTGATCACTCCGGCATAGGGATAGACGATCAGTTTGTAATCGTCAACCCTTATCATCCGCTGCAGATCCATATAGGCACCATATATTTCCGGATAACTGGAGTCCTCCTGCTTCCCCTCGATCATTGGTTTGAGGCTGTTGAATTCCACCCATTCCGGTACCTCCCCTCCTGCATATTCAATGGCCGTAGGCATGATGTCCTGCAGGTAGACTGCCATCTTTTCCCTTCCCCCTTTGGGAATGCCCGGACCCACCACCATCAAAGGTGGACGCATGCTGTGATCGTACATGTTCTGCTTACCCATCAGGCCATGCTGACCCACCGACAGACCATGATCGGCTGTAAAGAATATATAGGTATTATCGGCCTGTCCGGTCTCCTCCAGGTGAGCCAGGATCCGTGCAATTTGTGCATCCAGATGAGATATGATGGCATAGTATTCCTGCCGGTGCACTTTCACAGCATATTCCGTACGTGGAAAGGGTGCCAGCTGCTCATCTCTCAGCATGGCAGAACATCCGATCTCATCTTTGTATGGATACTCAGGCAGAAAATTTTCCGGTAGGGCTACATGTTCCAGGGGGTACATATCCACATACTCCTTAGGCGATTGCCTTGGATCATGGGGTGCATTAAAGGCCACATACATAAAAAAGGG
>DAOWFP010000002.1 GCA_030637895.1 Bacteroidota bacterium
CACCAACTGGGGCTGCCTGGTCCAGGGATTTGTCCCCCAGGCCCTGGGAATGACCTATAACCTGCCTTACTATAAAGAACTGTTTGAAGGCTATGGGTTTCAGCTCTATTACAGGCAGTTGGGCTTTCACCTGGACCTGCAGAAACCCTTCCCGGAGCGTTTCTGGAAAATTGCAGAGTGGATCCATAAAAGGAAGGGCTTTACATACAAACACTTTGAGCTGAAGAAGGCCGCCAAGTTTGTTGACGATACGGTCTCCATCTACAACCAGGCATGGAGTCAATTCAGGAAGGATTTTACACCCATGGATCCAGCCTCCCTCTACGATGAATTAAGAAAGGTAAAGATGATCATGGATCAGGAGATGATCTGGTTTGCTTACCACGATGATGAACCCATTGCATTTTTCATGGTTCTCCCCGATGCCAACCAGATTTTCAGACACCTGAATGGAAAACTCCACCTCATAAACAAGCTAAGATTTCTCAACTACAAAAGAAGAAAGACCATCACAAGGGCCAGGGGAACTGCTGCGGGTGTGATTCCCAAATTTCAAAACTCTGGGGTGGAGTCCGGTATTTTTTACCAGCTCAAGCAGGTGATGGATCGCAAGCCCCACTACACAGAGTACGAACTCTCGTGGGTGGGAGACTTCAACCCCAAAATGATTTCACTCTACCAGGCAACCGGTGCTGTCCACACCAAAACACACCACACCTACAGGTATCTTTTCGACAGGGAACTACCCTTCCAAAGATTTATGGAAGATGCTGTGGATGAGTCAAAACTTCCTGAAAATGTTTTGAAGTTGTAACAAACATTTCTATCTTTGCATTCCGTTTTGAAAAAAGCGTGGCTATCGAAAACAATAAAAAGATGAAGAAAGATATACATCCAAAGAACTACAGGCTTGTCGCATTCAAGGACATGTCCAATGAATTCACCTTTGTGACAAAATCTACAGCGTCCTCCAAAGAGACTATAAAACTGGAAGATGGAGTTGAATATCCGCTGATCAAACTTGAAATTTCCAGCACTTCCCACCCGTTTTATACGGGTAAGATGAAGCTGGTCGATACAGCTGGTCGCGTAGATAAGTTTATGAACCGCTACAAGACCCACCTGGATAAAAAGAACAAATAACAGGAAGACTGTCCTGATTAAAAGCCATCCCTACACAGGGATGGCTTTTTTTTTTAATTTTAAATAAAAAAGATGGCTTTGATCCTGTTTGATGATCACTCCTGGGACAATCTCCTGCCCCTGACTTTCACCCGCCCAGTCTCTGAGCTCAGGATAGGAATCCTGACCATTGCAGAGAAATGGGAACATGATCTGGGAATGAAATCAAGCCCCCTGACCAGGGCATACCTGCAGGGCAAATTTCCCTGTGAAGATGCAGATGACAAGCTCTATATAAATGGCAAACTTCTGCCCGAAAGTGGAATTGTTAAAGCTATCCAGGACATGCAGGAAAACCAGGCACTGGTAAAGGAGGGCATATTGTTGGCTGTACGCACCAGGGAGAGCTGTGTGTCTTTTGCCCCTGAAGACTGGATTAAGAAGGGGATTGCCTATACCAGTGACATCTCACAGGTGGATTACCCCTGGAAAATCTTTCAACTGAACGGGCAGGAACTAAAGGCTGATTTCCTTAGGCTTACCCGGGGAAGAAGGAGCGAAAAACTGAGTGATACAGTGCGGGTTGACCGGCCCGGAAATGTCTTTGTGGAGCCGGGCTTCAGCGGCGGATACTTTACCCTGAATGCCTCGCGCGGACCTATCTACCTTGGTGCCGACAGCGAGATCATGGAAGGGAGTATTATTCGCGGACCCTTTGGCCTCTGTGAAGGTTCTGTGGTAAAAATGGGCGCCAAAATCTATGGTCCTACTACCATCGGGCCTTATAGCAAGGTGGGTGGAGAGATCAATAATTCGGTGCTGCTTGCCAACTCTAACAAGGCCCACGACGGATTTCTGGGGAATTCGGTGATTGGCGAGTGGTGCAACCTGGGAGCCGATACCAACAACTCCAACCTGAAAAACAATTATGCAAAGGTTAAGG
Source organism: Bacteroidota bacterium (assembly GCA_030637895.1). Taxonomy (GTDB): domain Bacteria; phylum Bacteroidota; class Bacteroidia; order Bacteroidales. The sequence continues at coordinate 2,066 of DAOWFP010000002.1, forward strand.
TCTGGAACTACCCCTCAGCTTCATTTATTAACTCAGGGAGTCAATTTTGCGGACTGGTCATGGGCGATCATAGCAAATGCGGGATCAATACTATGTTCAACACGGGTACCGTGGTGGGTGTTTCGGCCAATATCTTCGGACCCGGATTTCAACCGACCTTTATACCCTCATTCAGCTGGGGTGGTGCAGGTGGATTTACTACATATAAAATGGAGAAGGTACTGGAGACTGCCAACCTGGTAATGGAACGCAGGGACATGCAGTTAACAATGGAAGACAAGGCCATCCTGGATCAAATAAGCCAGTATAGCAAAGGATTCAGGAGCTAATCCAGCAAATCGTCAAAATCCTCGGAGAGTTTTACATCCTTCTGCCAGTCATAGAGGGTAAGTCCCCTCAGGTTGAAGAAGTAGTTCCAGTAATTCCGCATGGCTTCCACATAACTACGGCGGGCCACATCCTTATCTTCCTCAGCCACATTCAGGTCCAGCACATCGATCTTTCCGATCAGGAAGCGCTGCTTGGTTACTTCATAGCGAAGGTCAGCAATAGTATCTGCCTTGGAGGCGATTCTGACCTGGTCATCCTGCAGATTGAACTGCATCACCTGGAGGAAGATATTCTCATCGAAATCGATCATGGACTGACTAACATCCATTTTGACCACCTCTTCTGCCGATTGGGCCATCTTGTATTGTCCCTTTCCCATGCCCCAATCAAGGATGGGCACAATGACCCCCACCTCGATTCGCTGCTGCCGGGCCAGATCCGTATATGCATTACTAAGTTCTTCATCCACACCGCTCAGTCCGAACTGCGCAAACAAGTCGCCCCGAATCCCCTTTCGGGACCGGGCTTCAGCCACAGCCTGTTCAGCCTCCAGAAGCTGCCGCTCCATACTCAGAATTTGGGGATTGTTATCTTTTGCTTCGGACAGGGTCCTTGCATAATCCATCTCTATGGCGGGAACCTCAGAGGGCAGAATCAATTTCAGGCTCACCCGATCGTTGAAACCAAGGAAAGAGCGAAGCCTCGATTTGCGCAGCTCCAGGTCAATGGTAGATTCATTCATAGCGGCTTCAGAATTGAGGCGGCTGTACTCCATCTGTAAAAGTTCATTCTCAGCAATGGTCCCAAGCTGATAGCGTCCTGTGGCAATCTGGTAAAGCGTATCGGCATTGGCCAGATTCTTCTCAGCAATCTCCAGGTTGATCTGGGCCAGTGCAAGATCGAAGAAATACCTGACCGATTGCTGACTTACGACCTCCATGGTATTGAGGTATTGCAGCTTGGCCTGTTCATATTTGAGGGGCTCAATCTTCCGGTCCCACTTAAATTCATTGTATCCATTGATGGGTTGCATAATACCGATGGTCACAGGGTAGGCCAGGTAATTGGTGGGTGGCTCCTGGCCGACGTTATCCGTCCGCTGTATCACAGAAGATGCAAACACGCGTCCACCTGTAAGCGCTATATTCTGACTTAACTGCAGGTCCAGTGAGGTTTTCACTACGGAACGTGGCACAAACTCTTCGGTACCATCGGGCTGGATCACACTTTCGGTGGCATTGGTCAGGGAAGGTATAGTAGCTTCCAGTGTCAAACCGGGCTTGTAATTGGCCTTGTGTGATCTGTACTCCCAGTAGCTGCTGCGAAACTGGTGTCTCGACATCAAGGCCATCAGGGACTGTTCATGTGCCACTTCAATGACCTCATGAAGCGTAAGCTCCTTTACTTCTACATCAGACTGCGACTGTGCAGCAACCTGGATTCCAAGCACCAGGCCCATACATATAATTGCGTAACGAAACATATTATTCATACCTTAAAGATTCAATGGGATCTCGTTCAGAGGCCCGTTTGGCTGGTGAGTACCCGAAGATAACGCCAACAGATGCAGATACTGCAAATGAGATAAAAACACTGATGGGGGTGACGATGGTTGCAATATCGGCAAAGCGGTCGACCAGCCATGAGGCTGTAATTCCAATGATGACGCCAATCACCCCACCGATCACACTGATCAGAACAGCTTCGGCCAGGAACTGAACCACAATATCCTTCTTCTGGGCACCAATGGCCAGACGCGTTCCGATCTCCTTGATGCGTTCCATCACCGAGGCAAACATGATATTCATGATCCCGATACCTCCCACCAGAAGTGAGATGCTGGCGATGGCCCCAAGTACAATATTGAAAATATCTTTGGTGCGCTGTTCCTGCTTCAGGAGAAGCTCTGGTACAGTGATCTCAAAGTCCTTTACTTCCTGATGACGCCTGAGCAGTAACCTGGCCAGAAGGTCGGTGGATGGGGATAGCTCATTGGATTCATTCACCTGTACAATAATCCGGTCCAGCTGATTGTAGTTGGACTCACTGTCATTGGTGGAGCTGAAGCTGGCCATCATATGACCCCTCATTATTATACCTGAACTCCCTTTGATCCTGGAACCCACCAATGCCCGGTTCTGAAACCTCAATAACATGGTTTGTACAGGCACATAAATGTTGTCGTTCATCACATTGACCCCGATGTTCTCGAAGCGGGTCAGACTCACATCGTTCTTCTCCAGCACACCCACCACCTTCAGCCACACCTTGTCAAACTTAATGTACTTGCCAATGGGGTTTTCCTTGCTAAAAAACTTATTCTTGATATTGGCCCCGATCACACATACCGGAATGCCATTTTCCTGCTGGTACTCATTAAAGAAACTGCCCTCCTGAAGGGGCAGGTTAAAGATCGAATAGTAGGCATTGGAAACCCCCAGCAGTTTGGCGCTGGCCCGTTTCCCTTCTTTTATCACAAAAGAGTTAATGGTAATCTCCGGAGAGGCTCTGTTCACTGTAGGAATCACCTCCATGATGGCCTCTACATCCTCAATGGTCAGTCCGGGTGAAAACTTTTTCTTCTGGGACTCTCCTCCTGAATTATCACCGTTCTCACCATCGGCCGTTTCAATGATGGGAGTCACAATGATGTTGTTCACCCCCACCATCTTAATCTGCTCCAGAATCTCCTGTTGGGCCCCCTTACCGATTGCCAGCATGGTAATCACAGCAGCCACTCCGAAAATAATACCCAGTGCGGTCAGAATGCTTCGCATCTGGTTTGCCATGATCGACTCAATGGCAATGACTATGTCATGTAAATAGCGTTCCATCCTTACCCCCTGGTTCTGGTTGCATTGCCACCCGGTGTTCCTCCTCCGGGAGGCATCTGGAAATTACGCGGCTGTTTCGGCTGATTCATCCTCTCCATCATTTCCTTCCTCTTCTGCTCTTCCTCCGCTTTTCTGCGATTAATCTCCTCCATCAGCTCCAATCCATCATATTTAAAGGATTCCGGATTGCTCGGATTGGATAGGTAGAGCTTCTCTCCTTTCTTTAATCCTATATCCACCACAATATGGTTCTCATTGGATTCACTCAATACTACTACTTGCTTTCTACCATCACGGGTATAAACATAGGTCAGGCTATCATTGGCATGCACTGCTTCCAGTGGAATAAACATTACACTATCCAGCACCTGGGTAATCACCATGTTGCTTGTGGTCATTGAGGGTCTGAGAATGGTATCCCTCTCATTTAATTCAATCTTCACTTCAAATACTTTGGCATCCGTATTTGGAAGCTGCTGTCCTATATTGGCCACCTCGACCACTGCACCGGTAAACTTCTTCTCGGGAAAAGCATCCACTCCAATGTTGACCTTCTGCCCTTTATTCAGTTTACTTATGTCTATTTCGTTGACATAGGTCATGGAGATCATGGTAGAGAGATCTGGAAGTGTGGCCACAGCCAGATCCCATGTATTGATCTCCGAGCCGGCGGTTCTTTTTTCTCCGCTCCAGTCTTTCTTATAGATCACCATCCCCGCTCCGGGGGCATAGATATCAAACTTCTCCATCACTGCCACCATCTCATCCTTGCTCCGCCGGTCCCGGGCCATATTAATCTCTGCCTCACGCATTTCTGCCTTTGCCTGTTGGACCTTCAATCCATAGTTTTTTTCAGCCTGGTTGTAGGCTCTTTTGGCTTTTTCCATTTCAATCTGTGCCTGGCGAATCATAGCAGGTGGTTCAAACTTGGATTGCTCCAGGGTAATCTCCGCTTCCTCCTTGGCAAAACTCAGATTGAACAACTGGTCACGCAGCTCGCGGAGCTGCATGGTAGTATCCAGCTTGGTCCGCATGTACTCAGACTCTTTCTGCTCCAGGTTATCCAGGATATCCTTCAGGGAGTTATCCGCTTCGGAACGGTCCAGGGTGGCCACCCATTGTCCCGAATCGACCACAGTACCTTCGGGAATCAGGTCTTGAATCTTCACACTGCGGATACGCAGGTTTCTGCTTCGCAGCTGCGATGGCGCTTTAATTTCGGTCTCCCGGATGGCCTGTAGTTCGCCGGTTACCATTACGGCGATCTCAAAGGTTCCCTGCTCCACCTCAGTCTCCAGTACAATTTCCTTCTCCTTGCCTGAGAGCGCTGAATAGAGTACCAGTGCAACGATCAAGACTACGGGTACAACAATGGCAAGTATGGTTTTTCTTTTCATGGTCCTTTTAAAATAGTTCTAATTAATCAATTCTTCTATAGTTTGCAAGGCCTCTGCGACAATGCGCTCAGCCTCTTCGCTGCTGCCTGCTTCGGCATAGAGGCGAATAATAGGTTCCGTATTTGATTTTCGCAGATGCACCCATCCTTCGGGCATATCCACCTTAACCCCATCCACTGTATTGATATCATCTTCTGCGTGCGCCTTCTCAAAGGCAGCTAGCAGGAGATCAGCATCAGCTCCCTCCGGCAGGGTGATCTTATTCTTGGAAATAAAGTAATCGGGGTAGCATTTACGCATCACGCTGCAGTCCATGCCGCTTTCGGCCAGGTGGGTCAGAAAGAGGCCGATCCCCACCAGCGCATCTCTACCGTAATGAAGTTCGGGATAGATGATCCCTCCATTGCCTTCTCCACCTATCACACAAGCGTTCTCCTTCATGGCATTCACCACATTGACCTCACCCACTGCAGATGGGAAATAGGATTGTCCATGTCCTTCGGTAACATCCCTCAGAGCCCTGGTGGATGAGAGGTTGGATGCTGTATTTCCCGGAGTCCTTGAAAGAATGTAATCGGATATGGCTACAAGGGTATACTCTTCGCCAAACATGGAGCCATCTTCACAGACGATGGCCAGACGGTCCACATCGGGATCCACCACAAAGCCCACATCGGCCTTTTCACGTACCATCACTTCAGAGATCTCGGTCAGGTGTTCAGGAAGCGGTTCGGGATTATGAGGAAACTCGCCAGTGGGATCGCAGTAAATTTCAATCACATCGTCCACTCCCAGTGCTTTAAGCAACTGTGGAAGGATAATGCCTCCAACCGAATTTACACAATCAATAGCCACGCGAAAGTTTTTCTTTTTAATCTTATCAGGTAAGACCAGGTCCAGTTTAAGTACCTGATCGATGTGTTTGACGTCCATTCCCTTCAGAGGTTTAATGGAACCCAAATTTTTAACACCCGCATAGCTGTAATCGTTGGACCGGGCCATCTGCAAGATGGCTTCTCCATCGTCTCCTGAAAGAAATTCTCCCCTGCCATTCAGCAATTTTAATGCGTTCCATTGTGCAGGGTTATGACTGGCTGTCAGAATTATACCACCATCTGCACCCATCTCGGTAACCGCTATTTCGACCGTAGGCGTGGTGGCAAATCCCATCAGGTATACATCCACTCCCATGGCCGAAAGAGTAGCTGAAACCAGCTGCTCCACCATGGGCCCGGAAATACGTGCATCGCGGCCAAGGGCCACCGACGGTCTTTCCTTCCCGGATTCTGCAATCAGCCATGAGGCATATGCAGATGCAAACTGGACGGTATCAATGGGAGTTAAACCTTCAGAAGGCTTCCCTCCGATGGTTCCACGAATGCCTGAAATTGAGATCACTAAACTCATTTTCGTCTTATTTTTTAAACGGTACCAAAGTTAAACTTATTATTCCAAGAATATAACTTATAAGCTGTATCTTTGTAGCCTTTAACAATAATTAATAGTCAGGCCATTGAGTAAATCAGAAGCACCAAAAAAAGGGGGTAGAAGCGGGTCCTCTTCACCTCGAAACAGTTCAGGATCGTCCCGACCGGGTCTGGGGAAACAGGGAGGATCAAGGAGTCAGGGTGGAAGAAACGCGGGTGCAAGACCCTCACTCATGGGAGATAGTGGTTCTAAACCTCTGGAAGAGAGGCGCAGCAAGCCAAAAGGAAGCGGCCAGGGAAAATCATCTTTGAAAAGCAGCCGGCCCGGCACTAATAAACCCAAGCGGCCCTCCGATAAAAATACCAGTGACCTGGTGCGGCTTAATAAATATATTGCCGCCGCAGGCATCTGTTCGAGACGGGAGGCTGATCAACTGATCTCGGCCGGACTAATAACGGTGAACGGGAAGTCAGTGACGGCTTTGGGTAGCAAGGTAAATCCAGACGATGAAGTGAAGTACAACGGCGAGCGGATCCGCACTGAACGGAAGGTATACTTGCTGCTGAACAAACCAAAAGATTATGTGACCACCACCGATGATCCAAAGGAACGGAAGACGGTGATGTTGCTGATCCGCGATGCCTGTAAAGAACGGGTCTACCCTGTGGGGCGCCTGGACCGCAACACAACCGGTGTGCTGCTCTTTACAAATGATGGAGAGCTGGCCAAAAAGATGACCCACCCATCCAGCAACAAAAAGAAAATCTATCATGTGTTCCTGAATAAGGCCATATCGGCAGGCGATATGAAAAAACTGGCAGAAGGTGTGACACTGGAGGATGGAATTATTCAGCCCGATGCCATTAGTTATGCCAGTAGTGAAAATAAGCGTGAGGTTGGACTGGAGATGCATTCAGGGAAAAACCGTATTGTACGGAGGATGTTTGAAGCACTGGGTTACAGGGTGGAAAAGCTGGACAGGGTTTATTTTGGAGGATTCACAAAGAAAAACCTTCCCAGGGGAAAATGGAGGCTTCTTACGGAAAAAGAGGTGAGCATGTTAAAAATGAATGCCTACGAGTAGTATGAGTCACAAAGCGGGATATGTCAATATAATCGGTAAGCCCAATGTGGGTAAATCGACACTGATGAATGCCCTGGTGGGTGAAAAACTATCCATCATCACCTCCAAGGCTCAGACCACCAGGCACAGGATTCACGGGATTCTGAACACCGATGAATACCAGATAATCTTTTCAGATACTCCCGGGATTCTGGATCCCAGCTACAAATTGCAGGAAACCATGCTTAAGTCCGCCCGATCGGCCCTTGTGGATGCCGATGTGCTCATCTATCTTACTGAGATTGATGACTTACCTGATGCGGAAGATTCCTTCCTACAGAAAGTGGCCAGGGCTAAGGTTCCGGTGCTGCTGGTGATCAATAAAATTGACCTGAGCAACCAGGAGCAGGTGAGGGCCTGCATGGAGCAGTGGGATGAGATTCTCCCAAAAGCAGAGAAGATTCCCATTAGTGCCCTGAAAAAATTCAATGTGGCTTCTATTTTTAACAGGATCCTGGATCACCTGCCCGAATCACCCCCCTACTATCCCAAGGATGCGCTCACTGATAAATCGGAAAGGTTCTTCGTGGGGGAAATGATCCGGGAAAAGATCCTGCTCTACTACAAACAAGAGATTCCCTATGCTGTGGAGGTAGAGATTGAATCTTTCAAAGAGGAAGTCAAGCTGATCCGCATCAGCGCACTGATCTATGTGGAGCGCGAAAGTCAGAAAGGGATCCTCATTGGAAATGAGGGGAAAGCCTTGAAAAAGGTGGGAAGGGAGTCCAGACTGGATATGGAGGCCTTTTTCCAAAAGAAGGTATTTCTTGAACTCCGGGTGAAAGTGAAGAAAGACTGGCGCAATAATGATCGTTTCATAAAGAATTTTGGTTACCATTAAGCTAGTTGTAGTATGGGAAATATCGTTGCCATCGTAGGTAGACCCAATGTGGGGAAATCCACCTTCTTTAATCGCCTGACCGAAACGCGACAGGCCATTGTGGATGAGGTGAGTGGCGTGACACGCGATCGGCACTACGGCAAGGTAATATGGAATGGCCATGAGTTCAGCATCATCGATACCGGCGGATATGTAACCAACTCAGATGATATTTTTGAAGAAGAGATCCGAAAACAGGTGATGCTTGCCATGGAGGAGGCTGATGTGGTGATTTTCCTCGTGGATGTTATATCTGGGATCACCGACCTGGACCAGACCGTTGCGGAGATGCTCAGGAAAATTAAGAAGCCCGTATTGCTGGTGGTTAACAAAGTGGATAATGCCAACAGACTATATGATGCCAGTGTTTTCTATGGGCTTGGACTGGGTGACTACTTTGCGCTCTCTTCCATCAATGGAAGCGGTACAGGCGATATGCTGGACAAACTCACCAGCATGTTTGATAAAAAAGTGGAGGAAGAGGAAGAGGAGGAAGTCCCCAGGATTGCGGTAGTGGGACGCCCCAATGTGGGAAAATCATCCCTGGTGAATGCGCTTATCGGAGAAGAAAGAAACATTGTAACCCCCTTTTCAGGTACCACACGCGACTCGATCCATACCAGGTACAACAAGTTCAATCACGATTTCTTCCTGGTAGATACGGCCGGCTTGCGGAAGAAGGGGAAGGTAAAAGAAGATCTGGAGTTTTATTCGGTTATGCGCTCGGTACGTGCCATCGAACATGCCGATGTCTGCCTGTTGATGATTGATGCCACCATCGGAATTGAAGCACAGGATGTAAATGTTTTTCACCTCATTGAACGCAACTGGAAAGGGGTGGTGGTGCTGGTGAACAAATGGGACCTGGTGGACAAGGAGACACAGACCATTAAGCAGTTCGAAGCGCGTATTAAGGAGCGCCTGGAGCCCTTTGTGGATGTGCCTGTTCTGTTTATCTCCGCGCTAACCAAACAGCGAATCCATAAAGCCCTGGAACTGGCCATTGAAGTCTTTACAAACCGTCAGGTAAGAATTCCCACACCGAAACTGAATGAGGTGATGCTGAAAGTCATTGAAGAGAACCATCCTCCGGCTATTAAAGGCAAGTTCGTACGGATCAAATACGTCACGCAACTGCCCACACATGCCCCGGCATTTGCCTTCTACTGTAACCTGCCGCAGTACATCCGGGAACCCTACAAGCGCTACCTGGAAAACCAGATTCGGAAGCATTTTAAATTCACAGGTGTTCCCATACGAATCTTTATGCGAAAAAAATAGGCAGGATTTTTGTAGTATTGTATTCTGATGAAAAGGATTGCGACCCTATTGTTCAGTGCCCTGCTTCTGATGATCTCCTGCAACGAGGTTGATCCGGTCTACCCGGACGAACCGGTGGTGGATTACCAGGGATTCGGGCTCTATATTACAACAGATCCTCTTGGAAACATCACCCTGATCGGGCAGCTCACCTTTGATTTTACTGATGGTGATGGTAACCTGGGTCTCCTCCCGCTGGTTGATACCACCGACCTGAATGTGCCTGATACGGTCAAATTCAACTTCTTCCTGCATCTCTACGACCTGCAGGGCTTCGATTGGGTTCAGATTCCGGAGGAGGATGGAGGCATTCTTAAATACAGGATTCCCTACCTGGATAAACAACCTCTAAGCGGAACCATGGACCTGAAGCTTTCCTATCCTGTCATTATTTACGATACCATCTTCTATACCTTCTATATCTACGACAGGGATTTTAACCGAAGTAACATCGATACTACGGAAATAATCGTATTAAGCGGTATTGACCTGGATGATTTATGATCAGATCCTGATTCCCATAAACAACACATCATCAACCTGTTCAAGATCCTCCTTCCAGAGGAAGAAATTACTCTTGATGTAGTTGTACTGTTCGTCCATGGGCTTGTCGTGAATATCCCTGAGCAGGTTCTTGAGCCGGACCATTTTGAACTTCCTGCCAAGAGGCCCTCCAAACTGATCGGGGTAACCATCGGAAAACATATAGACGATATCGCCCTTCTTCAACTGGAATTCCTGATCGATGAAATCCTTTTCCACCCTGTCCTCATCCAACTGTCCCCCGATAGAACTTCGGCTCCCTTTCACATAGATCTGCTCTGAACCTGAATAGATGATTACCGGGCGCATGGCGGAACTTATGACAATCTTATTAGTTCGCATATCGACCTCTGCCACAATAATATCCATTCCGTCGTTGGAGCCGCTGGTCTCCACGTTCTGGTTCAGGGCCTCCCTCACCTCGTTATCGAGGGTGGTCAGCACCTGGGAAGGCTTTGTGATACCATCGCGCAGGCATATATCTTTAATTAGTGTGGTACCGATCATCGACATAAAGGCCCCGGGAACTCCATGACCGGTTGAGTCGGCACATACCACAATAAACCTGTTCTCATCCACCTGTTCGTACCAGTAGAAGTCGCCCGATACAATATCACGGGGTTGATAGAAAACGAAGCTTCCTGTAAAAGCATCATGAAGCTTCTTGATGGGAGGCAGGATGCTGGCCTGGATCCGTTGTGCATAGTTGAGGGAATCGGTAATATCCCGATTCTTAACCTCGATCTCCTCTTTCTGCTGCACTACTTCGCGCGTTCGTTCATCCAACTGCCGCTGAAGATACTCCTGGATCGCTTTCTGGTTTCGTTCCCTGATTTTAAATACCACAAAAATGACGGTCAGTACCAGCATGACTAATCCGAAAATAAACCACCACGCCTTCCAGATAGGGAGCTTTACAGAAATATCAAGGGTTAGCGGCTTCATGGTAAAGTTGCCATTTCCGTCCCATGCGCGTAACATAAAGGTATAGTCCCCGTCCTCCACTCGCTCATAAAAAGCATAGGAACGGTTGGATATATCAGACCAATCCTCGCTATAATTGTCCAGCTTATACTGGTAGCTTACCTGTTTCGGATTGATGAAGTTAATCCCCACAAAGTCGATCTGGACCTTGTATTTACCATATTTGAGCCCGATCGCTTCATCGGGATCATAGCTAACACCGGAAATATCGATGGCTAAAATACTTAACCTGGGTGCCATGGTATCTTCCCTTGCCTGATAGGCATCATACTGAATCACACCTCCCGATGAGCCAATCAGCATCTGTCCCCCGGATGTCAGATCCACCGCATTTTCACGTATATCCGAATTAAATCCTGATTCCCTGCCATAGGCCCGTACCGTTTCCCGCTTAGCATTAACGACACTCATTCCCATCCTGTGCCCTGCCCAGATGTTCCCTCCGGGATCGGCAGCTATTGTATAGACGTAATCTGATTTTAATCCCTTTTCAGGTCCGTAGTGCATCAGGGTGTCATTGTTGAAGTCAAATTGAAATACCCCCCTGTCGCTCCCGGCCCAGATGACACCATCTTCACCCTCCTCCAGGGTTTTAAACTCCAGCTTCGGTTTGTCGTTAATGAGGAATTGTTTGTCCGAATTGATACTGATCAACCCGGATGTCACTGTGGCGATCCAGACTACCCCGCTACGGTCCACAAGCACATCATTGATCTTATTGTGCGGCAGTCCATTGGCTGTTGTACGAAGGGTTCGCTCCCCGGTCTCCGGGTTCAAGGTATAGACTCCATTATAGGTGGCCACATAAAGAAGTGTCCCATCGCCATCTATGGCATTCACCCTGTTTTCCAGAGAGTTTCCTGACACCAGCAAAGGAACAATGCTTGAACTTCCAGCTTCTTTTCTGTAGAGACCCCTTTTCTCGGTCCCTATATAGAGGGTATGCTGCTCATCTGCATAGAGGGCCGTCACCCTATCGTTGGGAAGTCCGTTACTCCTTCCCAGGAATGAGACTTCTCCGTTTACCGGGACAGAGGCGATTTTTCCCGTTCCCCCAAACCATCGCGTAGCCCCATCCACATAGACAGCACTAACATCGGTATCGCTCTCATCCTCCCATATATTATAGAAGGTGAAAGCCTGGTTCCTTAATACGGCAATACCATTCCCGGGTGATGAGAACCACTGGTTCCCCTCTTCATCCACAAAAATCTGGTTGATGTATGCATCTGGAAGGCCATTCTCCACATTGAAAAGAAGAGATGCCTCCAACTCCCCGTCCACATCCAGGTCGAACCTGTAGATTCCTTCGCTCGAGCTGTTGAGCCAGACTCTTCTTTCACCATCAAAGACAATGGAGGAGATATTGGCATATTCAATACCACTTCCAACCCCGATTTTTTCAACCTGGTATCCTTCCGGGTCATAGCCGCTGCCAGTGATCCGAAACAATCCCTCATCCTGTGTACCTGCCCAGTACTCATTTTCATGAATAGAAACTGCAAGCTCCCTTACACCCTTGTACTGAATACCTGGTAAGATCCCGGTATGGATATAGTTCCCCAGATCCGTATTATACCTGAATAGGCTCACACCGTCGCGGGTGCCCACCAGAAGGTTGCCACCTGGGGTAATCTGGAAATCGTAAAGAAACATATCTGCAAAAGGATCCTCCGGATCCTCCGGATCGCGCTCATGAATGATCTTCAAATCCCTGTCGATCACCAGCAAACCACTCTGCTGACAGAGGACCAGAATGTTACCGGACTTATCTTCCCGGATGGCTGTAATTTTTGAACGATGGTTATCGCTGGGCTCAATTAAGCGGAAGGCTCCATCCTCATATACGGACAATAAACCATTCTCATGACCAAACCACAAACGCCCCTTGGAATCGAGCAGGCTGGCATGTGCTATACTGATTGGAATGGAATCCCCCTTGAATTCAGTTTCAAAGTTGATCCCGTCAAACCTGCATAAACCTTTCCCGGTCCCGATCCATAAAAAACCCTGCCAATCCTGGTTGATGGTATAGGCAAATTTATCGGACATCCCCTCATCAAGCCCATATTTGGTAAACTGGTAAGTCTGGGACAGCCCGGAAATAGGCAATAGGAAGATAACAATGAGAACCGCTAAGCTTTTCACTCGATATGTATTAGTTTCTATTATTCAATGGGAATAAACTCCACCTCACCCCTGTATTTGGGTACTCCCCCCAGCGGAATAGTGAAGAAGCGCATGGCTTCACCATACTGGTTTCTGACATTGACCACCACATTGTTGTTCCTCACCAGGGATTTAGCTTTAACAAACCTGAAGTCCATGGAAGACTTAATCTCCTCGTTCTCGACCCTTAGTTCATCATAGGCCCAGTGGTCCTGACCGGAGATCTTCACTTCCCTGCCCTGCCTTGCTACCGAGATTACCACAATATTCCCATCCATGTCCCAGTCAAAATTTGAAATCCGCACCGAGATGGTGCCCTCATCCACATAGGGATAGATATGCGATACCTCCTCCACATCATTGTGCATTCTGAAAGAGTACTCATAGGCAAAAGCGTTGGCATCCTCAATGGGCCGGTTCTCTGTTGCGCTGGTACTAAGATAATACTGGTACATATTGCCGTCATCTCCAGATATCCCCTCGCAGATTATTTTAAATATGTGACTTTTAAACTCCTCGGAATACTCGCCCTGGGCCGGGTTGTAAGGACCAAAGGTAAACCATTGGTTATCGTACCTGGGATTTTCGCCAAAGGCTCGTGAATCCAGAAGTGTACCACTTTTATAGTTTCCTACGGGACTGGTCTCTTTGGCGGCCGGGTTCGACCAGTTTCCTTCTCCCCCAAAAACCTCAAACACACAACGGGTATCAAAGAGGCCTCGGTCTTCATCAATTTCTCCGCCTGTATCAGGGTCAAAAACCCGGATAAAAAAGGGTTGATTATAATCATCCGGGACCTGGAAAAAAAATGCCTGAGAAAAATCGTCGTCCCCCCAATCGGTATCCGCATCCATCCCAAAAGTCATCAGATAAGGAATATTCTCTTCCACGTTAGGAACAGGCTGACTGTATCCTAAAGCGCAGATTGTCAATAATATAGAAGTATATAATAGTCGATTCATGATGCTCTAATTTCATTATTTATTAAAAATATGCAAAATCCATGCAACTTTGACTAAGAGTTATCAAACAAAGTTGTATGTGCAAACGAAAAAAAGCAGCTTACTATTGTCCGGGTTGGACCACAGTGACATCTTTGAAGTTCGATCGCATCTCAGGAGTATCATCCCTGCGATTTTTCTGTCGCTCCTGAACTCCCAGTGTTACACGGTACCTCCCGGGATATAAATAGGTGTGGATGACCTGCTTTCCCTGTCCGAAGCTCCCATCCCCGAAATCCCAGACGTAAAGGTAATCATCAAAGCCCGGAAGGTAGGTACTTGTTCCGTCAAACTCCACCGGGGTGCCTATGGCAATGGTATCGGGACAGACTATAACTGCCTGTTCGGTCAATTCGATGGGCAGAGGTATTGTATTCTGAACAACCAGGGTGTCAAGCTGAATATCATATACCATCAACTTGCAATCATAGAGTCCGGGTTCGGGAAACTTGTAAATAACTTCATGTCCAGGCAGCTCAAGCGTGTCATTGATGAGCCAGTAATAGCTGAACAGATTTGTGTCGACTGTGTCCAGCATCTTGTCACGAAGCATGTAAGTGTAGAAGGTCTTCTTTATGGGCTCAGGAGATTCAAAATCCGGAATACTGGTACTGATCTCAAAAATATCCTTGGAACGGCTCCTTCGGTTGCTGGTCAGGAAGCCCTTCTTAAAGTCATCACTGAACCAGATCTGGTATTCATCGGAAAGGCTGTTCATGGGTGTACTCAACTTGATGGCCTCGAACCACTCACCATAGGTAAACGCTGTCTCAAAAAGATCAAAACCCGCTTTGTTATCATCTCTTCCATCTGAAGAGAAGTAAAGCCTGCCGAGGGGGTGAATGAAGGGATAAATCTCATTTCCCTCGCTGTTAACCTTGGGCCCCAGGTTCTCCGGTGTGGACCATGCCCCGCTTTTGAGTTTCGACCGGTAGATATCAAATCCCCCCAGACCATCCGCAAAATTAGCCGCAAAATACAGGGTTCTGCCATCCTGTGACAGGGATGGTGAGAAGAGCCAGGCTTCCGGTGTATTAAATTCAAAAGTACGCTCATTGACCCATTCTCCTGCCTCATTTCTATCCGCAAAATAGAGCCCAAGTGGATCTACCCTGCTGCCGGCAGAAAAGCGTTGCTGGCAGAATACCATGGTGTTATAGTCGCCTGAAAAAGAGACAGGTCCTTCGTGTTCTTCACTTACCAGCTCCTCTCTGAATGGCTTTTTCTGTCCGTTCTTCCCCATAAAAAAGATGGTATAGAGCCTGCGTCCTACAGCATCGGTGGGGGCCTTGGCACCCACGCTGGTCTGCTCGGTGATGTAAACCACACCATCCTCATATGGAATGGCAGCTGCTTCATTGAGCCCGGTGGAGATCCTGGACTGCTTAAGCACCTTGTAATAATCCTGACTTAGCACTGGTAGCAGCAGGATTAACATGGTCCATATAAGTAGAATAGCTCTCTTCATCTCCTAAAAATAGAATGGGTCATCGGGGATGGTACGAATTACCGGCCTCAGCTCCCAGCGAAGCACGACTTCATGGCTACCTCCCAGTGAGGTGCTAAGAGGACCTGTATTAAATGTATAGGCATAACCCACCAGCCATTGGGGATTTATTTGGATGTTAAGCAGTGCAATGGCAAAATTGGGATAGTCATAGGCTCCTCCCACATAGAGCCTGGAGTCGAAGAGTCCCACATTCAAACTCGCCTTAAAGTAGGTGGAAGCCTGATTATAGTCGATCCACAGGGCGGGCTTCAAACGAACGTTTTCGCTGATATTAAACTGGTAAGCACCTGTAAGGATAAACCTGTAGTTATCAATATTCGCAGATCCAATACTCTGCCCTTCTGTCGGGATAGAGAGCAGTTCCGGCACAGAGAGCCCCACAAAAAACTGCTCAGTATAGTAAAGAACACCCGTTCCAAAATTGGGGAACCAGCGTTGATAGGCCTCGGTTGGAAAGGACGGATCGCCGAGATCGCGAATCGCAACTCCGCTCAGATCGCCATTCACTCCATACATACCAGCTGAGAGTCCGAAAGCAAGCCGTCCGCTGCCCAGGTAAATCCTGTAGGCGTAGGTACTCATGATGGAGTAGAGGTTCTGCACATCCGGTGTATAGTCGTAATTCACCACGGCTCCCACCGCAACCTTAGAATTGCCTATGGGAGAATGTACATTGAGTTGCATATTGCTGGGTCCCATATCACCGTAGAGTGCCGAACGGTATAAGGAGCTGACGCTAATGGCATCCCTGAAACCGGAAAAAGCCGGATTAATAGTGGTCCAGGTGAGGTGGTAATTGCTCACAGAGGGAACCAGTGTGGTCTGGGCGCTTGCACTTACCAGCACTGTCAGTAAAATTCCTATGAGCCAATTTCTCTTCATCTTATTCTCTTACTACCACCACATAATCTTTAACTTCGTCGGTATACTTGGTAATATCACCGGTCTCATAATCGACCAGGTTCATGGTTAAGGTAAGCACAAAGTAATAGGTGCCCGAAGCAACCAGGTTCCCATTGTCGGCCTTTCCGTCCCAGATCACCATCTCATCGTCCCTGAGATCGGTAATCAATGATTCATCGATCTCCATCTCCTCCCAGTTTTCGTTGGTAATGGTGCGAACAGTAGATCCCAGGGAGTTGAGGAAGCTGATGGAAAACTCATCGGCGTAGACCAGCCCCTGCATTATGAAGTA
>DAOWFP010000044.1 GCA_030637895.1 Bacteroidota bacterium
CTCAATATCTTTCTCCTTGAGATAATCGAGCAATTTCCTCCTCTTACCTACGAGTTTGAGCAGGGCCCTTTGAGTGCTGTAGTCCTTTTTATTGGTCAGCAGATGCTGGGTAAGGTGATTGATCCTGGTGGTAAAAATTGCAATCTGGCCTTCAGCTGAACCTGTATCAGCCTCGGATTTGCCATACGTCTTGAAGATTTCCTTCTTATTCTCCGTTGTTAAGTACATCCTTTTTCTACTTTATAAATCTGTTTCGAATTTCGAGATGCAAAGGTATTTATTTTTTTCTAATTAGCAATAGATAGCCTGTAGTTTACGTACCTGTGTCATCGATGGTTATCGTCTTGATTAAGTGGTTGATCTGTGACTTGGTTCCAAGTGCAAACAGTTTGTCGGAGGATACCAGTGCGGTTTCAGGAACCGGATTGATCATGTAGGATTTATCTTCCCGTTTCAATCCGATAATATTGGCCCCGGAGTTATTCCTGACATCCAGTTCGGAAATGGATTTGCCTGCAAAGCAGGACGCCAGATTGTGGCAGGAGATCTCTTCCAGCACCACGCTGTCAATACTCTGCAGCAACATAAGTTCAATAAATTCTACTACATCAGGTTGAGCCACCAGTTTGGCCATGCGCTGTCCTCCTATCTTATCGGGCATGATAACATTGGTGGCACCGGCTCGTTTCAGTTTTACATCTGAATTATCCAGGGAAGCCCTTGATATGATTTTTATGTCGGGATTCAGCTCTTTGGCACTCAGCACCACAAACAGATTGTCGGCATCTTCAGGAAGGGTGGTGATCATAGCCCGGGCACTCCCCAGGTGTGTCTGCCTAAGCACCTCTTCATCGGTGGCATCCCCTTCTACATACAGCATTCCGGGGGTTTCCCTGAGCACTTGAATAATCTCCTGATTCTTTTCAATGATAACGACTTTCACATTGTGCTCATAGAGCTCAATGGCTGCCTGCTTCCCGTTCCGTCCATAACCGCAGATAACAACATGGTCCGAAATCTTCTCGCTTTTTCTTTTCACTTTGGAGTCTTTATATGTATTCCTAAACACGCCTTCCACAATGTATCTTGTGAAAGAAGTAACTGCATAGAAAAAAATTCCGATGGAAACCACCACCAGGAAGGAGGTAAACCACATTCCACGGTTGTCAAGTTGATGTACCTCCTCAAAACCAACCGTTGCAATGGTGATGATGGTCTGGTATATGGCTTCGGAAGTTGTAAAACCAAGCAGAGAATAGCCGATCGTACCAATCACAACAACGCTTAGAAGCAATCCAAGAGTAAGGTAGGCATGTTTGACACTATTTCTTTTCATGGATTGCAGCTTTAATTGAATCTGCACCTATCTGACAGTTAAGACAGCGTTTTTGTTTGCAATATACATTGTAAAGTTGTATAAGGGCCTGACTTTCCATGGCATTTTTTGCCCTGATACCTGAGCTGGCCCATTTTTTAATCAGCTGGTTGGATTCTGCTTTCATTTGAAACAGGAACTCACATGCCTGGATGCCAGCTATGCTTCTCTTTCCCTTTTTGTCCAGCGCATGGAGAAAGGGGACAATTACATTAATAATTAATGTAGCAATGAATTGTTCTCCCGGAAATTTGGGCTTAGGTGGTGAACTTTTGCCAAAGAGGTAGTGTGTTGTCCAGTACTCACTGGCTCCTATCCGAAAGATCTGCTCCATTTCAGCCATGGAAGTAGTTCCAAGAATGCGTTCAGCCAGAGGAAATCTGTTGTGTATGAGGGCGGCAAACTGGGAAATTCTAAGGGTGGGGAAGGAAGGGGGGCGAAGTCTGAGGAATTTCCACATGTGCTTGGGGATTGGTTTTTCAATGCACAGGACATTAAGTTCCCTGTAACGATTCCAGAGGGAATTTGGATACGGCCCCAATGTCCTGGCTGGAGACAGCAAGCCGGAATGGCCAAACAAAATGGCTTCCAGATCCGACAGATTATCTCGATAATCAATTATAGCAGAAAATGGAACACCTTTTGCCAGCAGTTCAAAAGGTAAGATGTTCACCGGTATTCCATAGCCCGTGGCCAGGGCCATATACAGGGCTTCGTCCAGACTTGGAGTGGAATCGCACAATATCTTTTCGATACGCTGTCCTTTCTGTACAATTCTTTCCGCGAGTAGTGAACTGAGCCAAGGTTTCAGCTTTTGGATCGGAATACCCTTGATATATCCACTACATGGCAGCCAGCATTCGCTCCTTTCCAGCACCTTATACCGCCGTATTAGGGGCTCGTGATAGTCGGGAACCACCGTTTGAATCCGGCGCCCCAGGCTGTTGGTAACATCTGTATCGTATTCTCCTACCACATGCAGTATCACATTGTTATAGGCCGGGTCAAGATGGTGCCCGTGTTTGTACCAGTCCGATGCACGCCGGTGTATTTCCACATTTCCGGCCCAGACCATCTGATCCAGCCTGATCCGGGCATTGAAGAAATCCGGCCCTGCATGAAAATTTTGCTCCCCGGGGTTTAATATCTCCAGCTTCTGACCACAGGTGGTGTTCAGTGACTTCCCATGGTACAATCTATGTTTCCAGATAAACTGAATAAAACTCTCTGCGGCCATCACTGCTTAATGTGACCACCAGCTTTTTTTCAGTGTTGCTGTGTTTAAAAGGAGTAAGCCAGGCCAGCAGTAATCTCTACGGCCTGGACCTTAAATTCAGCATCGATGGGCGGTACATCATCGATCACACCGTCGAAGAGATCAAAGGTGTAGGTGCTTTTGGCCGTTGTCTGGACATAATCGGCACTTAGCTTTATGGCAAGAGTCTCATTAAACTTATACCTGATTCCACCTCCGGTGGTGAACCCAAAAGCGGCATTGTTGTGACTGGTCCGGGTATAGATTTCGTTTCCGTCATAGGTGATTCTCAACTCCTGATCCGGAGGTCTGACAATGCTTAGCCCACATAGAAACCTGAAGTCAAAGTATAGTTGCTGACTTGCCCTGAGGGAGAAATGCGGCCCGATAAAGAGATTGATATAGTTCCAGAACCCTGTACCATAGAGGATTTCAGCATCGTCAGGAATATCAGGTATCCCGGATGCGTTTTCTTCGATATAGGAGATCATATCGTCTACCAGGGAGTCGCGTTTTGCATAGTTGGAGCCAAAAGAAAAAGAGCCTCCAATTCCAAAATAGGAGACAGGAAAATATCCTGCATCAAACTTGATTGCTCCCCCGGTATTGGCATAACCATTACTGGAAAGGTCGCCTGTGGCGGCGTAGTCACCCTGGGGTAGGGAGACCCCGAAAGATATACTGGCAAAGTTCTGCTGAGCCATAAGTTGCAGGGATGCGCTCGCCATAAATAGTATAAGGATCCATATCGCTTTTCTCATCTTCTTCAAATTTTTCAGTCTAAAAGTAACAATTTCTATCTTTTTCTTTTGTACGGCATGGTCATACACCGGACTCCGCCTCCGCCACGAGAAAGTTCCGCTCCATCGATGGTCAGTACATATTTACTGATGGTGGAGAGGTCTGTTTTGCCATTTAATACATCCTTTGATCCTATGATTTCATAACCCGATAGATGCAGGTTCTCCAGTGTGTGAACGTTTCTGTTATAGCCAATAAGTTTACCCGGGCCAAGGGCAAAAAAGTTGGCGCCGCTGTGCCACTGCTCCCTCTCCTGGGTCATGGTACCCTTCTCTCCACCGCAAAACGATGGTTTCAGATCCATTCCAAGGCCCTTCAGCGCTTTGACCAGGTTCTCAACATTGCGGATGGAGACTACCTTGCCATTGTCGATATCAATCTGAATAGTCTGGTACTTATTGGATTTAAGGATCAGAGGTTCGTAAACCATGCAGGAGTCGTGATCCAGCAGGGTAAAAGTCATATCCAGGTGGATAAATGATTCCGGGGAGGACGGCAGCTCCTGTACCAGCAGGTGTTGTTTCTCCTTTCTTTCCGAAAGCATTTTAACCAGGTAGTCGATTCCCCTGGAGGTGGTCCTGGTCCCCAGACCTGCGAGCGTAATATTTTCTGCTGCGATCAGCAGATCCCCTCCTTCAAATGAGAGGGCTTCCCTGCTGGCAACTCCTTCGTCGGGATGAATGGTCTGCACCCTAAAACGAGGGTGGTAATCAAAAATCGCCTGCATGATCAGCGCTTCCCGGTCCCGAACCCGGTTGGCCATTCTTGAGATCAGGACCCGGTCTCCCAATGCTACTGAGGCATCCCTTGTAAAGAAGAAGTTATGCAGGGGCCTCAGGGAGAAGTGTTCGTTGCTCAGGTAACCGGTAAGTGTATTACGTTCCAGGGGAACTCCCTGGATCAGTTGTTTGGCCAGCATAGTTTCATTGAGATCCAGCAGCCTGTCGATCAGTAAGGGCTGCCCCTCCTGGTAGCACGCCTTTTTGACAATTTTTTCCCTGATCTCGCTTGATCGCAGGATGTCTTTCAACAGGTCCATGACCCGGAAAGTGGGGACCAGTTGCTGCAGCAGACACTCCAGCTGATTGTACTCTCTTCTGGCTACAGAGAGATTAAGAATATCACTGTAGAGGGCCCGTTCCGCATTTTTAGGGGTCATGTTTTCTACTTCAGGACCTGGTGGATGAAGAAGAACTCCTTCAAGAGTTTCCGTTTCGCTATATACCTGGATAGCCGACATTAAACAAAGGTAATAGAATTAGCAGATGATTCATTCAGAAAAGGCGTTCCGCTTATGGCTTCCGTCACAAAAGGGCTTGTTTGAAGAGTGGCCACAACGGCAGAGTAATACGGGCTCTTCTTTTTCAATGATCTTCCCATCGCGGCCTTTAATCCGAAATGGACCTGTGACCTTGAGGGGACCTCCGGCAATCACTTTGAACAGGGTCAATTTATTCTCCATTGCCATTACTTTGGTCTGTGAAATTGATCTTACGGTGTGTCCCGTCACAGTAAGGCATATTGAGGGAAGAGCCACAACGGCAGAAAGAAGTCATTGTAGTGGGCCTGAGCTCCTGGTCGTCACTCCCGATAATGGTGAATTTCCCTTCTACAACTATGGGACCGTCTCTCATAATGCGTATGCTGGTTGGGTCCTCCGGTTTTGATAAAGATCTTGGAGTCTCCTCCCCGGAGCTCACGTGCCTCTGCGCCTTTTGTTCCTCCTCTGTCAGGTCCTGGTTATTCTTCCAGATCAGAGCCTGAGTTGGGCATTTATTAACTACCTCGGTTATTCTGCGGGTGGGAGCCCCCTCCATATTTACCCAGGGCCTCCTGCCTGGATTAAATACTTCGATCAGGTCCCTGAAACAGGTGGTAGCATGGATACATTTTGAGGGTATCCAGAATACGGTGATGTCGCCATTGGTATACTGTCTGTTCCTGGGATCGGACATATGTTGAACTTGTAAATATATTGCAATAAAAAACAACGAAGCCCTGGGAATGTTCAAAAGAAATTAAAGGAAAGTTGAAGACGCAAGTGCTTAAAAAATGGCCTTAAATGAATCCGGCCTCAATACCAAGAATAATGTCTTCCATGATTTTATCCTTGTTTTCGGGATCATATTCGGTTTTGAGGTTGTTTCCGAAGATCCGGGCAATGCCCTGCCAGAAAAAGGCGGTTATGCCACCTTTCAACTCCTTGACCACCTGGTAGGAGGTACGCCCTGTTTCGCGGTCAATCAGTTTTACCAGGATGATCCCCTGTGTGACAGTCAGTTTTTTTACCTCCTTTTCAAACTGATCCATGATCTCTTTCTCGGCCTGATTAATGTAAGCTTTTTGCTCTTTTTCATTTTCGAGGGCGGCCAGGTGCTCATCCAGCTCCTTTAATTCGATGGCTGCAATCCGGGCATAGGGGTAGGCCTTTTTGATATTACGAATCATCCGCCTGTACCTTCTTTTCAGGTAGAGGTATTCAAAATCTCTTCTATCATAAACACGAACCTCTGGCAGTTCAATGATGGCAAGGGTATCGGAACCTTCCACCACTGTACGGGTAATCGCTGAATTATCTTTTTGTGGTTCCTGGGCCGATAGTTCAGTGAGCGTGCTGAGCAGTGCAGCAGCCAATAGTATATGGAGCAGGCATGCTTTCAATTGCTTTGTTGTTGAATCAATTACATTAGTTTGAGCATAGCATCCACCAGGTTGGTGGCCCCCAAAGCAACCTGGTCGATGGTGGCATCCAGCATATAGCAGGGAGTAGTGACCAGATTGTAGTCGGGATCTACCACCACCTCCCCATGGGTGGTATAGACATGCTTGGCTCCCAGAGATTCCATTGCATCAATGGTACTTTCATCATTACCAATGGTCAGGTGAACTTTTCCAAGAACTTTAGCCAGAATCACAGGTGAAATGCAAAGAGCCCCAACTGGCTTTTTCAAAGCAACCATTCCTGTTATGGCTTCCTCTACCTCCGGCAGGACTGAGGAATCGGCTCCTTCAAAGGCCCAGGTAGAGAGGTTTTTGGCGGCCCCGAAACCACCGGGCAACAAGAGGCCATCGAAAGAGGCCGGATTGAACTGCTTCAGATTCCTGATTTGGCCACGGGCAATACGGGCCGACTCCACCAGTACGTTTCGGGTCTCTTCCATCTCTTCACCTGTAATATGGTTAATGACATGGTGCTGATTAATATCGGGTGCAAAGATCTCATAGCTGCCACCCTGTTTGACAATGGCCAGCAGGCTCAGTGTGGCCTCATGTATTTCAGCGCCATCGAAAACGCCACATCCCGAAAGCAAAACTGCAAATTTCTTCATGGGTTCTATTTTAGACGAATTGATATTTTTGTAGGAGCAATTTATGGAAAACAGCTGGTATTATATATGAAAAGTCAAAACTATAGAACATTTATTGGATTGCCACTGCGTGTGGATCAAGTCTTTCTTCAGACACGTCACAATTTAATGGCTGCTCTTAAAGAAGAACGGATCAGCTGGACAAATCCGGATCAGTATCATGTAACGCTCAGATTTATAGGCGATACAGAGCTATCTCTCATAAAAAAAATCGGAAGTGCTCTGCACAGTGAAATAGCAGTCCCGGAGCGGATCAGGCTGGAGACATGCGGACTGGCCAGTTTTGGACCTCGCAAACGTCCCCGTGTCATCTGGGTGGGATTTGACGAAAGCAGTTTTTTTGATTTACTAAAGTTTGAGGTAGATCGCGTACTTGAGCTGTGCGGAATTCCTTCAACGGAGCAAGCATTCAAAGCACACCTGACCCTGGGCCGGGTCAGAAGCCTTCAAAATTTACAGAGCTACTATCTTACTGTGGAAGAGATGAATCAACAGTTCAATAGTTCCGTCATATTTGAGAAGCTGGTATTCTTTAGAAGTATATTGGGGCCCCTCGGACCCGAGTACCAGGTTTTAGATGAGATAAAATTCCGGCTGTAACTCAGCCTTTTCGGATCTCAATCAAGATATCATCCTTCATGACCGATTCACCTTTTTTTACAGAGATCGTCTGAACAATTCCTGTGATGTGGCTGGTTATCTCATTTTGCATCTTCATGGCCTCCAGGATGATAATGGGTTCACCCTCCTTCACTTCACCTC
>DAOWFP010000129.1 GCA_030637895.1 Bacteroidota bacterium
ATTGAAGCCATCGAAGCACCAGGGACCCTGGATGCAGGTGATGTTATGATGGTAGGGAAGCATTTTTATATTGGGATATCACAACGCACCAACGCCCCGGGGGCAGATCAGTTAATTAGAATCCTAAAGAGATATGGAATGTCAGGTTCTTCAGTTCCCTTCAATAAGATGCTGCATCTGAAGAGCGGACTCTCTTACCTGGAGCAGAACCATCTGCTGATCAGTGGAGAATTTATAAGCCATCCAGCATTTACAAATTTTCAGAAGATCGAAGTGGACCCCCATGAATCCTATGCGGCCAACTCACTATGGGTCAATTCGACTGTGCTGGTCCCTGCAGGATTTCCCAAGACCAGGGAAAAGATAGAGCAGGCGGGGTACAGAACCAAAGTCCTGGATGTGTCAGAATTTCGTAAACTGGATGGCGGATTAAGTTGTTTATCCCTGCGTTTTTAGACCCGAAACCGGGTTTCAATGCTGTTCAGTAAGTGTTACGGCCATATCATAGCCATTGACAAAGAATGAGGGCATTCCTTCCGATTCAACTCCTTTGATGGCTTTCATTTGCAGTTCTGAGCCCTCTGTGATTTTTATTCTTGTATTCATGTCCTCCTCGGGGATATCAAATTTGGGATATTTCACATCGGCTTCAAAGCGGTAGGAGAACTCTTTGGCAAGGGCCATCTCCAGTACAACATACTTGCCGTTAACTTTTACTTCACTCAGTGTCCCTGTATTTGTAACATAAAACTTATCAGAGTATCCATCTTTCAACAGCAGGGATCGCTCCAGGTGATCCAGCTTAACAACACTGTACTTCGACTCATCGATACTCAGGGTATTCAGCTTCTTTATCTCAAATTTGTCATTGTAAGAGCTGGTAATGTTCAGGTTAGCGGCTCCATCCAGTTGGTATTTACCATATTTCGACTTCAGATAAATATCTTCTGCTAAGATAACATCGACTGTACTGGTATAGCAGTCCAATTCCATACGACCCGTAATCAGGGCCTTCAGGTCGGAATATTTATCAGTGAATTTAATATCCCCCGTGTTTCCAAAGGAGTACTTATCATTGTAGGCATTGATGACCACTTTCCCGGCATCACCAACATGAAAGTTTGAATACTTCGACACCACATTCAGGCTTCCAATCGTTCCCGCTTCCACATCGGTATTATACAGGTCGGCCTCTATGTCTTTCATTTCCTCAAATTCCAGATTACTGTATTTGGCTGTAATATTAATTGCTGTGTTTACATCTCCCCCATACCACTTATCATTGTAAAGATCAAGGCTGAGTACCCCCTTTACACTTTCTGCCTGGATCTCCGAATATTTGGATTTGAAGATCAGCCTGCAATTATCCGGAACCCAGAGCTCCCCCTTCATTTTATACTGTGAAAAACGCACTGTTTTTACTCCCTTCAGGGTCATTGTTTTCCTACCCATCACGGCCTTCTTGCTGGTCCAGTAGCGGGTGTCAATCTGAACGCTACCTGCCGAGTGTGAGAATTCCATTTCGTCTAAATAGGAATCCAGTCTACGGGCGTCCTCTTCCGTTTTCAGGGTCGCATCCACAGACATATCAAAGGCAATTTCCTGCTTGTCCCAGGTATGAATGACCAGGTCACAATCGTAGTTGTTGAAGGTGATTTTCACATCCTCATTCACCTTGTAGATCCACTTGTAGGTTTTCTCTATCTTTTTTCCCTGTCCATACGCGTTCATACCCAAGGTCAGGCAGAGGGCGATTGCGAATATGCTATAGAAATAGGCCTTCATCTGTTTCATAATTTTTAATTTTATTGTTTTCCAGGATGATCAGTTCGAGCAGGTAGATCTTCTTTTCGTAGGTGTCGAAAATCGTATTAATCACCTGCTCATTGTAACCAATCTCACCCAAATCTTTCATGGTCTGTTCATAGATAGTATCAAGCTTCAGAATTTCCTCCAGCAGCTCAGCAATAATCACATTGTCAACATAAGAAAACATCTTTGCTTCCTCCTGTTTAAAACTAACAAGCGCCCTGTACTCCTTCTCCCTGGCGCCCAGTTCATGATCGATATTTGCAAGGCTGACTCTTCCGCCCATTCTGCGCTCTCCAATGATATCATTGATCATATAACCCACGCTCACCACAATGATCACAGCTGCTGCAATGTTCCGGACCCAGATCAGTACCCGCCTTTTTTCGCTTCGCCTTCCGGAAGTTTGCAGATCCTGCCTGATTCCTTCCCATATCACTTGGTCATCCGGAGATTCAACATCCAGAGCCTCGCGCTGACTTTTTAAATATTTTTCCAGTTCAGTTGACATCAACTTTTCCTTTTAGTTTACTTCTAAGCAGGTAGAGGGCCCTGTGATATTGCGTCTTGCTGGTGGAGACCGAGATACCCAGGGCTTCTGCAATCTCCTTATGCGAGTAACCCTCAAGGGCACGTAGTACCAGAACTGCTTTGCCTTTTTGGGGGAGCTCCCTGATTGCCAGGTGAACCACAGCAGGATCTACTTCCGGCAGGCCTTCATCCATCTCTTCGGCTTCTCCGTGGCGCTGCTCATCAATCTCTTCAAATGCTATTTTCCGCTTTCGTTGAAGAGAAATACACTTGTTGATTACGATACGCTTGAGCCAGCTACCAAACAGGTCCCTGTTTTGCAACTCGTCCAAACGCTTGAAGGCTGTGATAAACGCTTCCTGCAGAATGTCTTCTGCATCCATCTTATTATTCAGGAACCGGATTGCGATATTATACATGGCCTTTGAATACTGTTTGTAAAGCTGGTACTGAGCTTTGATATCTCCATCAAGGCATTTTTCAATAAGCCTCCTATTGATATGGATCGTCTCTTCTTTCAAAACTCAAACTAAAGACGCAACAGTATTAGAAAGGTTGGAAAGTTATTTTTATTCAGGCTTCCGGATGGGTGCGACCAGTAATGAGGATTCTTACCAGTGCGGCTCCAAGAATCACCATAAGCACTACAGCAATACCAATGGTTTTCCATCCGGCAGCCACTTCACCCTCTCCCATAAAAGTAAAACCAGCAAAGAGCAAAAACAACAGGAGCATATACCAGAGTGCCAGCAGGATCCATTTCCACCAGCTCATTTTTAATCCCAGCGCTTTTGCCCAGGTGATGGCACCCACAACAACGGCGCCGGTAAGTAAGCCTACGAGAAATGCGAATACAACAAGGTTAGTGATCATAGCTTAGTCTCCTATACTTGGATCGGTAAAATCAATATCGAGATAATTTTTTACCTGCAACCACTCGGGTGGCTCTCTGAAGTTGGCAAAGTTGCCATCGGGTGGAGGAAGATACTCATGGGCCTCCGGAGCATCAAAGAGGTTCTTCTGCATATACGTGAGTCCATTGTCCACCAGTCCAGTGGGATCATGGGTATCCAGGTTCCTGGCCATGGAATGCAGCCAGTTGCTCTTCCGGCTGTATGGACAGGCAATCAGACAGAGTCTGCATCCCATTCCCCCCATGCTCTGAATCCAGAAATTGTAGCAGGAAGTCTGGTTGATCTCCCAGTGTCTGTAACCCCGGGTGTTCATTTCCTCATTATTCTCCGCTTTGCTTATGGATCCGGACGGACAAATATCCGCGCATATCTGGCAGTGTTCGCAAAAAGCCTGCACCCCAAAATCGATGGGCTCGTCAATCTCCATTTCCAGGCTGGTGGTAACGAAGGCAGCCCTGAAATTGGATCCCGTTTCAGGCGTGATCGCTATCCCGTGCCTCCCCTGTTCACCCAGTCCGGCTTTCACCAGGTAGGGGACAGCAATCAGATCATAGCCATCCATAGGAGAATGTCGATGGGCAGGATATCCCAGCGATTTGATAAAGGTTTCCAGGCGTCTGGCGGCGATGGAGGACCTGGAATAAGCATCAAAACTGGTGCCGCTGTTTGGATTGGAGTTTACCTGCTCCCACTGGTGAGGAACCCCGAAGGCTATCACATACTTCCAGTGTTTGGGAAGCTCATAGCTCCCCCGCTCTTCCGAGCCGCGCAGATGGTAATTATAGCACCAATCTGGTTCAATGGTAGTGATCCCCACCATGGTGGCTCCGAAATGATGTGCTGTTTTCTTGATTAACCGGGCTGCATGCGCCGGGCTTTTAAAAGGCATCGCTTCTCCCAATTTTCGACGACCGCCGATTTTAAAATC
>DAOWFP010000097.1 GCA_030637895.1 Bacteroidota bacterium
AACCTCCACTGGAGGTTTTATTTACAGCAGGCCCCCTGGGCATTGTGTGTTCAACTTATATTTAGAACTATATGCCACTATTGTGACTTACTAACTTAACCTGGGTGGCGGAATTGGCCCGCCTCCCCTGCATCCTGGCTCCTGCTTAAAAACCTCCCCCGGAGGTTTTCTTAACAGCAGGCCCCCTGGGCAATGTGTTTCTAATTAATTTAAGAACTATGCCACATAGCGTGACTTATCTATTATAAACTGGGCTTTTAAAAGCGGAGCGAAGTTAATGCTTTTCAGGGTAATTGCCAAGCCCTCAAAGATTCTGTGGGGTTCATGTTCTTAAATATCTTTTATGAAACGATCCATTGCTAAATTTGTTAATCTAAAACTCAAGAAAACAGAAATAGCATGAAAAAGGAGTATAGTGAGAAGGTTAGCCAGGTATTAAGCCGTTTGGGGATCAAAGATATGAACCCGGGTGCAAGCACCGGTCAGGAGTGGATTGACACAAAAGGGGCTGTAACTTCTTCAGTATCACCCATTGATGGAGAGGTTATTGCACAAGTAAGCAATGCCACTGCGGAGGAGTACGAGGCGGTGATTTTGAAAGCGGAAGAGGCTTTTTCTGTCTGGAAATCTTTGCCTGCTCCCAACAGGGGAGAGGTGGTCCGGCAAATCGGGCTTGCGCTTCGTGAATCCAAAGAGGATCTTGGTTTCCTGGTGACCCTGGAAATGGGAAAGATCTACCAGGAGGGTTTGGGCGAAGTGCAGGAGATGATTGACATTTGCGACTTTGCAGTGGGGCAGTCCCGCATGCTGTATGGATATACCATGCAGAGCGAGCGCCCACAGCACCGTATGTACGACCAGTACCACCCGCTGGGGATCTTGGGACTGGTGACCGCATTTAATTTTCCGGTGGCCGTATGGGCCTGGAATGCCATGATCGCTGCCATCGCAGGTGATGTGGTCGTCTGGAAACCTAGTTCAAAGGCTCCTCTGACAGCCATTGCGATTCATAATATTATTAATAAAGTGCTGAAAGACAACGATGTGCCCGAGGGTGTATTTAATCTTGTGGTTGCCAAATCCTCAGTGATGGGTGATAATTTCGCTGCCGATGGCAGAATCCCTCTCTTCTCAGTAACAGGTTCGACACGGGTCGGGAAACATATTTCCGGGATTGTAGGAGAACGACTGGGAAGCGCCATCATGGAACTGGGTGGTAACAATGCACTGATTGTTTCGAAGCATGCCGACCTGGACCTGGCCATTCCGGCTATCGTTTTTGGTGCTGTTGGAACAGCAGGTCAGCGCTGTACCTCCACACGTCGGGTCATCATCCATGCATCTGTATATGAAGAGGTGAAGGCAAGACTGGTAAAAGCCTATAAGCAAGTTTCCACAAGGATCGGAAATCCCCTGGATGAAAAAGTACTGGTTGGACCGATGGTGGATACGGGAGCTGTGGGAGATTTTACTGCTGCGATCGACAAAGTGAAAGAGGAGGGTGGTTCCATTCTTTATGGTGGTGATGTGCTTGAAGGAGGAGAATACCAGGCCGGAACCTATGTGGTTCCTGCACTGGCTGAAGTAAAGAATAGCTATCAGATTGTACAGGATGAGACCTTTGCTCCCCTGCTTTATCTGATCAAATACGATACCATTGATGAGGCCATTGCACTGAACAACGATGTTCCGCAGGGACTCTCTTCGGCAATTTTTACCCTGAACTTAAGAGAGGGAGAACAGTTCCTTTCTGGTATGGGATCCGATTGCGGGATAGCCAATGTGAACATCGGCACCTCGGGAGCAGAGATTGGTGGAGCATTTGGTGGAGAGAAGGAGACCGGCGGTGGCCGTGAATCAGGATCCGATGCCTGGAAAGCCTATATGCGCAGGCAAACCAACACCATCAATTACGGAACCGACCTTCCCCTGGCCCAGGGAATCAAGTTTGATATATAGGATTCACCGGGACCACCCTGACCGGCAGTGGGAAATGTATGCCTGAGCGTCTTCAAGTCCTACTCAAGTGATAAAAGGGGGGAGTCATTTTTACGATTTTCAGTAAGTCACCACTCGGTGACTATTTCTTAATGTGGTGACCCAAAAAATATCTGTTTCCTTTTCTGACGCTATCTATATCGTTAATAATAAGGTAATTAGATTGTGCTTATGGGAATGTTTAATGTGTAAGGAAGTCACATTTTTATGAAAAGTCACCACTTGGTGACTTACTGTTTTTGCCAAATCGGACACCCAAATATCTCAAAATCATAGTTGGCTACGCCGAGCTCGCAAGCTCGGTTCAGCGATCCACCGCAGGACCTGAGCACTTAGGCGAAGAACAAAATATCCTGAGATGAGAATTGACGGGCTTACACGGCCCTTGTGAGGATCTTGGATTGCACCAGGTTCCGAACTGCTGCCGAAATGCCTTCTGCATCATAGCCACACTCATTATAGAGTTCTTCCTGTGTTCCGTGATCCACGAAGCGGTCCGGGATGCCCAGGCGCATCACCTTGGCTTTGTAGCTATTGTCGTTCATATACTCGATCACGGCACTGCCCAGTCCACCTACAATGGACGCATCTTCCAGGGTAATGATCTTGTTGAACCTGGAGAAGACGGTTTTTAATAACTTATTATCCATGGGCTTGAGGAAACGCATATCGAAGTGTGCCACACTGATATGCTCCTTTTCAAGTACTTCAATGGCTTTAGTGGCCTCTTTTCCGATGGGTCCAAGTGAAAGAATGGCCAGGTCAGTCCCATCCTTAAGCTCTTGTCCTACGCCGATCTCGATCTCCTTGAAGGGCTGTTTCCAATCCACAGTCACACCTCTTCCTCTGGGGTAACGGATGACCATAGGCCCCTTGGGTTTAAGTTGAGCTGTATACATCATGTTCCGCATCTCAATCTCGTTGAGGGGCGATGCAATGGTCATTCCCGGAATACACCTGAAAAATGCCAGATCGTAAGCACCATGATGTGTGGCTCCGTCCGATCCCACCAGGCCGGCACGGTCCAGGAAAAAGACCACCGGCAGGTTCTGAATGGCTACATCATGAACGACCTGGTCGTAGGCCCGCTGCATAAAGGAGGAGTAGATATTGCAGAATGGGATCATTCCCGAAGCAGCAAGACCGGCAGAAAAAGTGACAGCATGTTGCTCTGCAATTCCTACATCATAGGTGCGGTCGGGCATCTCATCCATCATGATCTTCAGGGAGGATCCAGTGGGCATGGCAGGAGTGATCCCGATTATTTTCTTGTTGCTTAAGGCCAGCTCAAGAATGGTTTCCCCGAAAACATCCTGGTAAAGTGGAGGCTGGGGTCCGTTCGGTACTTTTTGAATAATCTCGCCAGTATGAATATTGAATTTTCCGGGAGCGTGAAATTCTGTTTGGTTCTCCTCGGCTCTGGCAAATCCTTTTCCCTTCTGGGTAATAACATGCAACAATTTGGGTCCGGGGATATCCTTCATATCCCTAAGGATTTCTGTCAGGTGATGAACATCGTGTCCATCCACCGGACCAAAATAGCGGAAGTTGAGGGACTCGAACAGGTTGCTCTGCTTTAGCAAAATGGATTTGATAGCATTCTCAATCTTCTGAGCATAGGACCTGGCGTGCGGGGTAACCTTATTCATAAAACCAAGCAGGTTCCAGACATCTTTCTTGACCTTGTTGTAGGACTTGGAGGTGGTAATATCGAGCAGGTAATCCTTCATGGCACCTACGCTGGGATCGATGGAAATATTGTTGTCATTGAGGATCACCAGCAGGTTTTTCCCTGCATGTCCGGAATTGTTCATGGCTTCGTAGGCCATTCCTCCACTCAGAGAACCATCACCGATGATGGCCACCACCTGACGATCCGCCTCATCCTGATAGTCATTGCCGGCAGCCATTCCCAGTGCTGCAGATATTGAAGTTGAGGAGTGCCCCACCCCGAAGGCATCATATTCACTTTCAGAAGGCTTTGGAAATCCACTGATTCCTCCATACTTTCTATTGGTATGGAAGACCTCCCTTCGTCCGGTTAGAATCTTATGGCCATAGGCCTGGTGACCAACATCCCAGATAATCTGGTCGTAGGGGGCATTGAAAACATGGTGAAGGGCCACAGTGAGTTCAACCACTCCCAGGCTGGCTCCAAAATGTCCGGGATTGGATGAGACCACCTCAATGATGTACTGACGCAGTTCTGAACTGAGTTGGCGTAACTGTTCAGGAGTCAGCGACTTCATGTCGTCTGGACTCCCAATGGTTTCGAGTAATTTGTATGATCCCTCGTTCTCTGACATCACCTAAATTTGCTGCTGCAAAGTTACAAATATTTATGGATGTTAATATCTTAAACATGCGTGGGGAAAAAATGGCAAACAACGGCTCCCATTTTTATGTAATTTTCCTCAATTGAACCGTTATGTAGATATGATGAAGAGGATTTTATATATAGCAATCGGGCTGGCACTACTGGGTTCTTGTGTCCCCACCAGCAAATTCACACAACAAGTTGATAAAAGTAACTCCCTGCAAGGCGAGCGAGACGGGCTGATGGCCGAGAATGAACAGCTGACAGTCGAAAACCGTGAGATGAGGGCAAAGTTCGATGAAGTTGAAGCGCAGAAGGAGCAGTTCACTCAGGACAGTATTCGGATCCATAAGCGTGTTGAGGATCTTGAAACAGAGATCGCTCAGCTGGAGCGTAAGTACGCCGATCTTCAATCGACCCACGAAGCATTGTTGCGGGGCAATGCAAGGGAAACCCGCAGATTGCTAAACGAATTGCAGACCACCCAGGATGATCTGGCCACCAAACAACAGCTGCTGAAGGAGCTGGAAGCAAATGTGGCCGGTCAGCGTCAGGATGTAAACAGACTCCAGGCTGAGCTGGAAGCCAGGAATGCTCGCCTGATGGAGATGGAAGAGATGCTTTACCAGAAGGACAGGATACTGGATGATCTACGGCAAAAGGTGGCAGATGCATTGATGGGATTTGAAGGGCAGGGTCTTACCGTAACCCGGAAAAATGGGAAAGTTTACGTATCGATGGACGAGAAATTGCTGTTTAAATCCGGGAGTACAGTGGTAGATCCCAATGGTGTTAGGGCATTAAAACAGTTGTCACAGGTTCTGGCCCGGAATCCTGAAATTGACATTATGATTGAGGGTCACACCGATGATGTTCCTTTCAGAAAGGGGTCGTCCATTAAGGACAACTGGGATTTGAGTGTGTTAAGGGCCACATCCATTGTCAGAATCCTGCTGGATGGTTCCGGGATCGATCCAATTCGGCTCACTGTAGCCGGGAGAGGTGAATTTCTGCCTGTGGATCCGGCCAGTACCACGGAAGCCAGAAGAAAGAACCGCCGGACCGAGATTATCCTGTCGCCCGATCTTTCGGAGGTATTCAAGATCCTCGAGCTTTAAATGGTCATAATATCGTTGTCCTTGGCTTCTACAACTTTCTCTACCTTTTCGGTGAATTCGTCGGTGAGCTTCTGAATGTCATCTTCGGCAGTTTTCGTTTCATCTTCTGAGAGGCCATCCTTCTGCATGCTTTTATACTCGTCGTTGGCTTCGCGACGTGCGTTTCTGACACTTACACGGGCATTTTCTCCTTCGTTCTTTACCTGCTTCACCAGGTCATGGCGACGCTCCTCGGTTAGCTGGGGAATAATCAGGCGAATAACTTCACCGTTGTTTCCCGGTGTAATTCCCACGTTGGAGACCATCAACGCTTTCTCAATGGGATCAATCATCGTTTTTTCCCAGGGCTGGATCATGATGGTCTTGGCATCGGGGGTGCTGATGTTGGACACCTGGTTCAGGGGAGTGGGAGTGCCGTAATAGTCTACCATAACTCCATCCAGAATATGTACATTGGCTTTGCCTGCCCTGATACGATTCAGTTCATTATCGAGGTGCTCAAGGGCTTTTTCCATGTGCTCTTTGGCCATTTCATAGACCATTTGGACTTCTTCATTCATGATCTCAGATTTTCAATCGGTGCCTAATTTATCTAAATTTTAACTAAAGTTCCAACTTTTTTTCCTGAAAGCAACTCTTTTAGATTTCCTTTCTTGTTCATATTGAAGACGATAATAGGCAGCGCATTCTCTTTGCACATGGTAAAAGCGGTCTGGTCCAGAATCCTTAACTCCTTTTCGAGAGCTTCAGAGAAAGTGAGTTCATCGTATCTTTCTGCATCAGGATTCTTTTCCGGATCGCTGGTGTAAACCCCGTCCACCCGGGTACCTTTCAGCATCACATCGGCTTCCATTTCAACAGCCCGCAGGGTAGCTGCAGTATCGGTGGTGAAATAAGGATTCCCGGTCCCGCCAGAGAAGATTACAATTTCATTGTTCTCCAGTGCTTCGATTACGCTGGGTTTGTAGTAGAATTCAGCCACCGGTTCCATGCGGATGGCTGTGAAGAGCCTGACTTTGATCCCCTTCGACTGGAAAGCCGACTGCAATGCCAGCCCATTTATGACCGTGGCCAGCATGCCCATATAGTCTCCTTTTACCCGGTCAAATCCGGCTTCAACCCCAGCCATTCCCCGGAAGATATTACCACCACCAATTACGATCCCCACCTGGATTCCCATGCGGGACACTTCGATGATCTCCTCAATGTAGTCGTTTAGCCTTTCGGAGTCAATTCCGTGTGATCGGCCCGCCATCAGGGCCTCTCCACTCAGCTTAAGCAATATCCGTTTGTATCCAGACATAGGGTCTCTTTTTCTTTTAAAAGTACGAAAAAGCAAGTATATGCCGGGAGGATATTTTTAAC
>DAOWFP010000036.1 GCA_030637895.1 Bacteroidota bacterium
AAAAGTGCCGGAGCCAACAGGCGTCAACTGGTGACCCAGTTTATGAGTGAATCATACATCCTGTTGCTGCTGGCTCTGTATCTGGGTTTTTTCATAGCCGAGCACGCGGTAACCAATTTCGTTCGTTTTTATGATCTTTACCAGGAAGAGGTGAACAGGGACCTGGGATTCTGGCTGCAGATTGTAGGAATTTACCTGCTGACCGGTCTGTTGGCCGGGCTCTATCCAGCCCTTAAAATTTCGGAATACCAGCCTCTGGCCTTTTTCTCCGGGGAGGGGATTCAGAACCCGCGTTCAGGAGCCAGGTCACGGCGTGTGCTGATTGTACTCCAGTTTGCCTTTTCAATCATTTTTATCACGATCTCCATTTTCATTATCAGGCAATTTACCCATATGAGGGAGGCCGACCTGGGATTTAACCGCGAGGATGTACTTTATATCCGGACCAAGGGAAGGGTATGGGACCGTTACCATGTTATCAAAGAGGAACTGGAGCAGCTAGCCTTTGTGGAAGGGGTTAGTTCTGCTTCGGATATTCCGGTGCAGGTAAATTTTGGCGAGATCGACTGGGGAGAGCGGGATGGAGAACACAACAAGTTTGCCAGGGTCATCCGTACCAATGCCGACTTTCTTTCCACTTTTGAAATTGACTTGCTGGAGGGTGATTACTTTAGTGAGGAACGTGATACCCTGAACTATAGTTATGTGGTGGTAAACCGCTCCCTGGTGGACTATATGGAGTGGGAGGATCCTGTAGGCCGTGAAATGTATATGTGGGGAAATGATCGCATCATCCTGGGGATTACCGAGGATATTAAATTCTATCCTTTGCAGTTGGATGCATTCTCCAACGAGGCCCTGATCTATGTCTATGAGCCTGTACAGGACTACTTGTTCGTAAGGGTAGTTCCGGGGACCTCCTCAAAGCAGCTTTCAGCCATTGAGGAGGTGTTTCAGAAGCACAATCCGGGATATGAGCTCGAATATGATTATGTAAGCAAATACAAGTATGCTATGCTGCAAGATACCGATAGTCTCACACTTGTCCTTAAGATTTTCTCGGGCATCGCTATTTTTATTGCCATTATGGGACTGATCGGGCTCTCACAGTTTAACAACAGCAGGAGGACCAAGGAGATAGGCATACACAAGGTTATGGGCGCCCAATCAGGATCCTTGGTCAGGCTGCTGCTATCCGAGTTCATAAAGTTGGTGATGATTTCCAACCTGGTGGCCCTGCCACTGGCATACCTGGTACTATGGCGCATCTTTAAGTTTTTCTCTTATTCTACCGAACTGAAGATCCAGGTGTTTATAATAGTATTTGTGCTGTCTGTACTCCTGGCCCTGGCCACTGTTACGTTCCATGCCTTACGGACCGCTCGTACCAATCCGGTTAAGAGCCTCAGGTACGAATAAAAATAAGAACCGGGGCCCGTTCAGGGCCCCGGACACTTCGATTAAGGTTCGAATTTAAAAGAGAGTTTCACTTTGGTTCGGTAGAATTCAATCTTCCCATCCTTCAAATGAATGTCCATGGCGGTTACCTCGGCAATACGGAGGTCCCGCAGAGTCTTTGATGCTTTGTTAATCGCATTGGCGGCCGCATCGTCCCATGATTTGGTGCTGCTGCCAACCAACTCGATGACTTTGTAAACGCTGTCTGACATGATGCTCAAGTGTTATGGTTCAGTGTAAGTTACGACATCAGAGAGGCGAAGTCAAGTATACGGCTTTTGTGCTTTGGAAAAAATCCCTATCTTGCCTTTGTTAACACCTTTGTATAAAAAAGTAACACGATGTCGGTCGTACGGTTTGGAGTGTCATTTGAGAAGGACGTGCTGGATGCGCTTGATGAATATGTACAGGAAAATAAATTTTCCAACCGTTCCCAGGCACTGCGACAGCTGGTGAACCGGCACATAGTGGAGAAGAAGTGGCAATGCAACAACAGGGTAGCCGGAGCTGTGACCCTGGTCTATGATCACCACAAACGCGACATTGCCAATCACCTGGGAGACATCCAGCTGCAATACAGTGAAGAGATTCTTTCCGTGCAGCGCTTTACCCTCAATGAACAATATAGTATGGAGGTGGTCGCTTTGAACGGGATCTCCGCACGACTCACCGAACTGGCAGAGAAACTCATTTCGGAAAAGGGAATCCAGCACGGGAAATTGACAATGAGCAGATTTGATTAAACTGGAAGCAATGAAAAAAGAAACGGAAGTAAAGTTGTTGAAGCTTGAGAATTGGTTCAGGGGGCAACCAGGATCCATTGTTGCATTTTCAGGGGGGATCGACTCCTCACTGCTGCTCTTTCTGGCCAGGAAATGGCAGGGCAGACCGGCGGCCATAGGAGTAATCTCGGATTCTGAAAGTCTGAAAAGAAAGGATTTCCAGCTTGCACAATCATTGAGCAGTCAGTTTGATATCATCCTGGAGGTCATTGAGACGCGCGAGCTGGAGGATGAACGCTATAACCAGAATCCAGTGGATCGTTGCTATTTCTGTAAGGATCATCTTTATACAGATCTGCAGAAGATCAGTAAGAAGTATCCTGGTTTTCCTGTGTTAAATGGCACCAATGCAGATGATCATGGGGATTATCGCCCAGGCATGAAAGCTGCCGCAGAATACCAGGTACTCGCACCGCTATCTGATTGTGGAATCACCAAGGAGGAAATCCGGGAAATAGCACATTATTTTGAGCTTCCCAACTGGAACAAGCCAGCCAGTCCCTGCCTTAGTTCCAGGATTCCCTATGCGCATTCCATTACAAAGAAGAAACTGGTGGAGATTGAGCAGGCCGAGGATCTGCTGAACAGTTTTGGCTTCAAGGATGTGCGGGTGCGCCATTATGGCGATCATGGAAAAATAGAGGTGCTCAGAGAAGAGGTCCCCAGGCTGCTGGAGATGAAAGCGTCAGTAGTGGAGAAGATCCGGGAGATAGGATTTCCCGAGGTGGTGATCGATGAGGAGGGATTGGTTTCGGGGAAATTGAACCGGGTTCTTAAAACCAAAAGTTGAAAAGCTCTGAATGATGGGAAAGAAGATACTCTTTTATGATTGTTTTGCAGGGATCAGCGGGGATATGAATCTGGGAGCGCTGGTGGACCTGGGCGTGGATGCCGGACACCTGGAGAGGGAGCTGGAGAAATTGAATATAGAAGGATTCAGACTGGAGGTGAAGCAGGATATGCGCAAAGGGATAAGCGGCACAAAAGTGACTGTTGTGGTTGAAAATCAGGAGAATGAAAAGCACAGACACCTCAGTCATATTGAAGCTCTGATTAATAACAGCACCTTGCCTGATCGGGTTAAGGAGAAATCTCTGGCTATTTTTATGAGGGTGGCTGAAGCTGAGGCCAAGGTTCACAATATATCTAAGGAGCAGGTCCACTTTCATGAAGTGGGGGCGCTGGATTCCATTGCTGACATTGTTGGTGCGGCCATCTGTCAGGAATACCTGAAGGTGGATGAGATACATGCTTCGCCGGTGCAACTGGGAGGAGGTATGGTTAAATGCGCTCATGGACTTATGCCCGTTCCTGCTCCTGCCACCGCAGAGATTGTTGCAGCGATTCCGGTGAAGTCCGGGTTGGTTGAGTATGAAGCGACCACCCCTACCGGGGCGGCGATTCTTGCAGCCACTGTGGATCATTTCTGTGAACGGATGGAGCTGACCATTGCAAAAACCGGGTATGGAATCGGACAACGTGACGGGGAGATTCCCAATGTGCTTAGGGTCTACCTGGCTGAGAAAACATCCAAAATGACAGAAGATGTAGAAGAGGTGGAGGCGCTGATGCTGGAATGCAATATGGATGATATGAATCCTGAGTGGTATTCTCACGTAAGCGAACTTCTTTTTAAGGCTGGTGCCGCCGATGTATTTATGACACCCATCGTGATGAAGAAGTCCAGGCCCGGACATATGCTCAGTGTGCTCTGTAGCCTGGATGCTGCAGATCAAATGAAGGAGATTCTTTTCAGGGAGACATCCAGTATCGGCCTTAGAGAGCATTCCCTTAAAAAGAGCATGCTTCGAAGGGAGATGATCATTGTGAAAACCAGGTATGGGGAAATTGGGGTGAAACGCAGTTATTATGGAGGTAAAGTGGTCAATGAGAAGCCTGAATTTGAACAGTGCCGCATGCTGGCCGTGGAGCATAATGTTACCCTGGAGGAGATTCGTAAAGAGGTATATAAAAATTTATAATGGACAGATCGGAAATTATCAGGCTCCTGGAACAGTATGGCAGGGGCGAACTGAAACTGGATGAAACGGCAGAGATGCTCTCAAGGGGCGGACTGGAAGAGATGGGTTTTGCCACCCTTGATACCGACCGCCACAGTAGAACAGGGATTCCCGAAGTGATCTATTCTGAAGGAAAAACACCTCAGCAGCTGGCAGATATAGCCGGCCGGCTCTTTACCAGGGGAATTCCCATACTGGCCACCCGGGCTACCCGTGAGAAGTATGAAGCGGTTCTGGAGCAGGTACCCGGAGCCATTTATCATGAGATGGCCAGAGCCATTGTTTATAGGGCAGAAGAACATCCTCCTTCTGAGAAATATATTGCTGTGGTTTCTGCCGGCACCTCCGATATGCCGGTTTCTGAGGAGGCTGCTATAACCGCCGAGTTCCTTGGTAGCAGGGTGGAACGCATCTACGATGTGGGAGTGGCCGGTATTCACAGGCTCTTTCACAGGATGGATCTGATCAAAAGTGCCTCGGTGATAATCGTGGTGGCGGGTATGGAAGGTGCACTGGCCAGTGTGGTCGGGGGACTTGTGGATAAACCGGTGATTGGAGTGCCATGCAGTACAGGATATGGGGCCAATTTCGGTGGAGTATCTGCGTTGCTCGCCATGCTCAACAGCTGTGCGGCGGGGGTTAGTGTGGTCAATATAGACAATGGCTTTGGGGCGGCATGTCAGGCCCACCTGATTGCAAAAGAAAGTGAATAAACAGAATCTTAATAACAGTATATTTTGGTTATGAGTGAAATGATGGTTCTTTTATTGTCGGCAGCATCTCTAGGCCTGATTCACACCTTGTTGGGCCCCGACCATTATCTTCCTTTTATTGTATTGAGTAAAGCACGAAAATGGACGCGTACACGCACCCTCTGGATCACCTTTATTTCGGGTGTGGGTCACGTGTTAGGCTCTGTGGCCCTTGGGATGATTGGGATCGCAATGGGCCTAAGTCTCAGTAAGCTGGAGGCCTTTGAAGCCAGCAGGGGTAGCCTGGTGGGCTGGATGCTTATCGCTTTCGGGGTTCTTTATACAGCATATGGAGTCTTTAAATACATGAAACGTGGCGCTCATGTGCATCTTCCTTCCTTCCTGCGTCCCAAATCCATAAAGCATACCCATCTGCATCTGGATGTGAAAGAGATTGAGGAGGATCAGGCTGGAAAGCTTACTCCCTGGATCCTCTTTCTGATCTTTGTGTTTGGACCGTGCGAGGTATTGATTCCCATGCTGATCTATCCAGCTGCCAATCAGAGTGGTATGGGTGTTTTCCTGGTTGCACTCGTATTCGGTATTGCTACCATTGGCACCATGATGCTGGTGGTTTTCCTGGGATACCAGGGACTCTCCCTGCTTAGGTTCAAAGGGCGGGAGCATCAGCTACATCTTTTTGCCGGATTTGTCATCCTGCTTGCAGGAGCAGGAATGCAGTTTATGGGCTTATAACTTTTTTTCTTTCTTTACGTACGAAATGAGCAGTATGCAGCGTAAAACACGTATGAAATACTTTGTACTTCTTATGGTGTTCTTCCTTTTGCAACCCAGGTTGCTTAGGGGACAGATCGACTTTCCTACAGGCGCATCATTTCGCTACCTGAAGGGAACGGAAGCAGCCGCTCTTCCGGGCGACTGGATGAACCAGGGATTTGATGACAGCTCCTGGAGTGTTGGATCTGCACCATTTTGGTATGGAGATGGTGCCGGGGGCACCCTGCTGGCTGATATGCAGAATAACTATTCGGTACTCTATATGCGTACCACGTTTACTGCTCTTAAGGCTGATTCTCTGGGTGATTTGATCTTGGTGGCTGATTATGATGACGGTTTTGTAGTATGGATCAATGGTAGCAGGGTCTTTTCTCGCAATGCACCCTCAGTCTTGTCTCACAATGCTTTTGCTTCGGATCTGAATGAATTGGGAACTTTGGAGAGCTTTATACTTGATCCAGAGAATGTAAGCCTGTTGGAGGGGGTGAATACCCTGGCAATTCAGGCATTTAATTTCAGTTTGGAAAGCTCTGACTTTCATATAAATCTGGGATTAAGTGCGGAATACGTAGAGCCATTTCTGGTGGACTCTGTGGGGCTGTCATTCAGTACGCCGGCAGGCTTTTATGATGCCCCCTTTGAACTTCAGATCACACCTTCTAATCCGGCCTGGAATATTCGATATACCCTGGATGGAAGTAATCCTCAGGATTCTGAAACGGCCATTGTCTCTTCCGGAGGTGCTGCCATACAGATCGACCCCAATACCGTAGTGGGCCGTCCGGCCACCCCTGCTGTGGTGGTAAGGGCCTCGGCACAGCAGACAGGCATCTTACCTGCAGTACCTGAGTTGAGAACTTATATTTTCCTGGATGAGGTGCTGATCCAGGCTTACCCGGGAGGTGGTTGGCCAAGCACCAATATCAATGAGCAGATTATCGATCTGCCCATGGATCCTGATATTGTAAATTCAACTATCTACAGCGGAGGGATGATCCCTTCTCTCACCGATATTCCATCCATATCGGTGGTGACCGATCTGGATCACCTTTTCGATGCACAGACAGGAATCTATGTGAATGCCATGGGGCATGGCCATGCATGGGAAAGGGAGTGTTCGGTTGAGATGATTTATCCGGATGGATCAGAAGGATTTTCACTTAATGCCGGTTTGAGGATCAGGGGAGGGTGGAGCAGGAATCCCTATTTTCCAAAGCACGCTTTCAGACTCTTTTTCCGGTCTGATTATGGTGATGCCAAATTATACTATCCGCTTTTCGGTGAGGAAGGTGTTGACCAGTTTGATAAGATTGACCTGCGCACGGCCCAGAATTATGCCTGGTCCAATGGGGACAGTCGCAATACCTTTATGCGGGATGTTTTCTCAAGGGATACCCAGCGTGATATGGGTCAGCCCTATACCCGGAGCCTCTTTTACCATCTTTACCTCAATGGGATGTACTGGGGCCTATTTCAAACCCAGGAACGGGCGGAGGCGCGCTTTGCCGCATCCTATTTCGGAGGCAAATCGGAGGATTATGATGTACTCAAGGTCGACACAGAAGATTTCGCCTATACACTGGAGGCCACAGATGGCAACAGTGATGGATGGTATGAGCTTTATCAGCTGGGCGAGACATCAGGGTTTGAATCCAACCTTAACTACTTCAGACTTGAGGGAAAAGATGCCA
Organism: Bacteroidota bacterium; assembly: GCA_030637895.1. Taxonomy (GTDB): domain Bacteria; phylum Bacteroidota; class Bacteroidia; order Bacteroidales. The sequence continues at coordinate 7,443 of DAOWFP010000036.1, forward strand.
GTGGAAATCCGGTAAAGGGAGGAAAGATCTATGTGGATCTTGACAATCTGATTGACTACATGCTGATCATTTTCTATACAGGTAACTTTGATTCACCTACCGCGTCCTTTATGAACAACAAGGGGCCCAATAATTTCTATGTCATAGACGACCGGACAGATTATTCCAGTGGCTTTCAGTTCTTTGCACATGATGCGGAGCATGCCATGTTTGCAGAGGCATTTGATCCCGGCTTTGGTCTTGTGGAGGATCGGGTAAACCTGGCCAGCCGAACCGATGGAGGCAATATGGATGTGTACGATTTCAGCGCGTTCCATCCCCAGTGGCTGCACCATAAACTCACCTTTAATGAGGAGTACAGATTGCGATTTATGAATCGTGCTCACCGTCACCTCGATGGGAATGGAGCCCTTACTCTGAATAAGTTGAATGAGCGCCTGAATATCAGGGCAACTCAGATTGATAAGGCAATTATAGCTGAGTCAGCCCGATGGGGCGATGCCATGACGGGTGACTGGCCATATACCAGGAATGACGACTGGCTTCCTGAGGTGGATAAGATTCGAAATAACTATTTCCCATTCAGGGGCAATATTGTGATTGAGCAGTTGAAGGAGGCTGGACTCTACTCATCCACGGAGCCACCGGTAATGCTTAAAAGTAGTGAGGTGGTCAGTAACCAGGTGGTACATCTGGAAGGATTAAGCACTTTCAGTGTGGAGAACAATAACGGTGCGGGCATAATCTGGTACACCATGAATGGCACGGATCCAAGGATAATTGGTGGAAGTATTTCCGGGGATGCCATTTCTTCAAGCGATCAATCCGTCTTATTCAACTTGCAGACCTCGGAAGTCATTAAAGCCAGAATACGCATCGGCCAGGAGTGGAGTCCGCTAACAGAACTTATTACGGTGGTGGATGATGAGGATTATTCCGGCCTGGTGGTTACCGAACTGCATTACCATCCCTTGGACCTGGTGGTTCAGGGAGATTCCCTGCGCAGTAAGGACCTGGAATTTATTGAATTTAAGAATATTGGGTTATCTGCCATTAATCTGGCAGGCCTGGTGCTTGATTCGGCTGTTTACTATGAGTTCCCCGATGATGCTATACTGGCACCCGGACAATTTTACGTTGTGGCCTCTAAACCATCTTCCTTTTACAGGGTATATGGCCTGGTACCATCAGGAAATTTCAAAGGAAATCTTTCCAATGGAGGGGAAGAAGTGTTGCTCACCGACAGGGAGCGAAACAGTTTGATCAACTTTACTTACTCGGACGATGCGCCCTGGCCTGTATATGCAGATGGCAGCGGCCATTCGCTGGTGTCTTACTTCAATATTCCGCATGGGGATCCATCAGATTATAGTTACTGGAGAAATTCCGGAACCAAGTGGGGCTCACCCTTTGCGGATGATAATTTTCCTGTGGGGGAGGATCCTGTTGATGCGCTGGAAGCCCTTATCCGTATCTACCCCAATCCCACCTCGGGGACTATCTACATTGAACTTCCGGAAAGCGAGCATGATCAGGAAGCCATGATAATCCTATACGGGATAAACGGGAACCTGCTTTACCAGGAAACAGTTCATGGCAGCAGCACGGTAAGTCTGGAAGAGCTGAAACTCTCATCAGGACTCTACATTGTACGGATCCAAACAGGCTTACTAATTCATACAGAGAAAATTATCTACAGGTGAGCACTTCCTGGATGTCAGTCCTCAACAATCTTATAGAGATATTCGCTGGTGCGCATTAAAATGGCTCCGCCGCTCAGTGCAGGTGTGGCCCATATTTCACCTTCCAACATATTTTTAGCCAGCAGTTCTGGTTTAGATCCGGCCCGGTAGACAAGGGTCTCTCCCCGGGTAGAACTGATATAGAGGAGTCCATCTGCATAAATGGGGGAGGAGTGAAACTTCCCTTTTAACTTTTCCGACCAGATAATCTCCCCGCTATACGCATCCAGGCAGAAAAACTCTCCCCTTGAATCGACTGTATAGAGTTGCCCGTCAACATAAACGGGGGTGGAGAGTTGAAGAATGGGTGCTCTCATTCGCCAGCGAATATGAGTTTCCCCTATATCTCCGCTTCCATCCGGATCCACTGCAAATAATTCTGCATACTTCTTTCCATCTTCTCCCGTAATAAAGCTGGTATAGAAATAGACCAGGCCATCTCCTTCCACCGGCATGGAGATGGTGGAGTCATCGCCCTGATTCACCTGCCATACTTCCTCTCCAGTTTCCGGATCAATGGCCATACAAGTCCTTGATCCATTGCTGATTAACAGGTCGCGCCCCTTCACGTTCACAACAATGGGAGTGACGAAAGCTTTTTTACCAATATCGGCCATGTGATCATAAAGCTCCTTGGGTCGTTCTGCGGTCCAAAGGGTTTCTCCCGTTCGCTTGTCAAGTGCCATTATATGTTGCACATCCGTTCCTTCCAGGTGAACAATCAGTTTATCCTTATATATCATCAGGGAGGAACCGGGGCCCTGGATATGTTCACATTGCAAATCGTTGCGTTCCCAGACTTTCTCGCCGCTGACAGTGTTCAGACAGGTGGTGCCGTAACGGCCGAAATGGAGATAGATATATCCTTCCTCTATGGCCGGAGTAGGAGTGGCATAAGAGTTCACGGCATGTATCCTGTAGAGTTTATCTGGTTGAAAGATTAGCCGGTCATGCAGCTTGTTTCCGGTCTTCAGGTCCACACAAACTGCACGCATTTCCCTGCTCTCCTGATTGGCTGTGGTGAACCAAACCTGATTGCCATAGACCACCGGGGAGGACCACCCTAAGCCGGTTTCCCGGATCTTCCAGGCGATATTTGTGGAGTCGTTCCAGGTGGAAGGAAATCCCTTTTCCGCGGAGATCCCGTTCAGCTTCGATCCACGAAAGTGTGTCCACGAACCAGGCTCCTGTGACCATAGTCCGCAAGAAACCAGCACGGTGGTAAAAAGAGTTGCCAGGATCCGTTTATGAAATTTTCCTTGGCTCATATCTATTCTTCAAAGGCAGCGTCAAAATCTATGGCAGAGGGTGGGAAATCGACTTCTCTTACAAAATCTTCAGCTTCATTGGCACCATGCTCCCGGTCCATTCCACCGTCTTCCCACTCTACGGACAGGGGTCCGCTGTAGCCTATTTGGTTGAGCGCCCTGATGATTTCCTCAAAATTGATCTTTCCATGTCCCAGGGAGCGGAAATCCCAGTACCTGCCAGGGGTGCCAAATTCCGTATGTCCCCCGAAAACTCCCGCTTCCACAGGCACATCCGACCAATGCACATCTTTCATATGCACGTGGAAGATCCGTTCGCTGAAACTGTTAATAAAGCCCACATAATCGACTCCCTGGTACCCCAGGTGCGAGGGATCGTAGTTAAATCCAAAAGCAGGATGGTGCTTAAGTGCTTCCAGTGCTTTCCGGGCGGAGGCAATATCAAAAGCGATCTCGGTGGGATGGACCTCGAGAGCATACCGTATGCCCAGCTCCTGGTAAACATCCAGGATTGGCTTCCATTGTGAGGCAAACTTCTCAAATCCTTCATCAATAAGCGATGCAGGAGTGGGAGGGAAGCCATAAAGCATATGCCAGATGGGACTACCTGTAAAGCCATTGACCACCTTTACTCCAAGCCTGGCAGCAGCTTCACCTGTTTTTATCACTTCGTGGGCAGCACGATTGTTCACGCCATCGGGATCGCCATCGCCCCAAACATAGTCGGGCAGGATGCTTTTATGGCGCTCATCGATACGATCCGAAACGGCCTGTCCCACCAGGTGGGTGGATATGGCAAAAACTTTCAGTCCGTACTTTCCAAGAAGCGCCAGCTTCTCATTGCAGTAATGCTCATCGGCTTTATCAACTTCAAAATGGTCCCCCCAGCAAGCCAGCTCAAGTCCGTCATAACCGAAGTATTTTGCTTTCTCACAAAGGGTTTCCAGGGGAAGGTCGGCCCACTGGCCGGTGAACAGGGTAACTGGTCGTGGCATGGAATGATAGTTAGTGGTGAATAGTTTGTTGTTAATAATTAATGGCTGTTAAAAAGGCACAATTTAGAGTTCGCGAACCCATATATTACGATAGGAGACCGGGTTGCCGTGGTCCTGCAGGCTGATCGGCAGCTTGGCGGGGTGTTCCATGATCTTGGGCGCTCCTTTATATTCGGTTGTTCCCAGGATCTCCACATGATTCTGAATTAATACGCCATTATGAATGACGGTGACATATGCGGATGATTTTTTTGAACCGTCTTCATTGAATACCGGTGCCTTAAAGATGATATCATATGTCTGCCACTCTCCGGGAGGGAGACAGGCATTCACCAGAGGAATGGTCTGCTTGTAGATACTGCCCGCCTGTCCATTGTAGTAGGTTTCACTGTTGTAGGAGTCCAGCACCTGAACTTCATATAAGCCCATAAGGAAGAAACCACTGTTGCCCCGGTCCTGGCCATCGCCTTTCACCTTTGCGGGGGAACGCCATTCAACATGAACCTGCATATCACCAAAGCTTTGCTTTGTTTTGATACCTCCCGTCCCGGCAGCTACCGTCAGCTCGTCACCGGCGATCCATTTGGCCGGGCCTTCTTGCTCACTCTCCCAAAGGTCCAGGTCTCCGGCCCCTCCATAGAGTACAATGGCATCTGATGGTGGCAGCATTCCTTTACCAGGAGTTACAACTTCAGGCTTTCTTGACCAATCTTCGGTCTCTTCGGGTTTCTGGCCATGGATATTGAGAAGTAGTCCGGAACAGAAAATTAAGGCAATAATCTTTTTCATGAGTTTTGATTATGGTATGTAAGAATTGGAGGTACTAAATTAAGAAAGTTTATGAATTGTGATTCTATGACTAATTTGTATTTTTATTTCTTCGGCGGGCAGAAGCGGAAAACATTTCCTTGAGAGCTTGGTTATATTTATTAAATTTGGATTCATGCGTAGTTTTTTCATTCTTACAACTCTAGCATTAATCATCTCCACCCCGCTTTTCGGACAGTACGACGACCCACCAAGCTTTCAAGATACGCTTGAAGTTTACCAGGATCTTTTTGAAATCGAGGAACCGCTTACACTGACCATAAAATTCGACATAAAGGAATTTCAGAAAACAAAGCGGCACGGGAAGTATCATCCGGCGGAGATGACCTGCCATGTTTCCGATTCCTTCACGGTTAAACATGATGTCAGGGTCAAGTCGCGCGGAGAATTCAGGAGGGATTGGTGTATAATGCCTCCTTTCTGGGTGAATATCAGGTTAGCAGGAATTGAAGCAGAGGATCTGGCAGAGGTCACAAAGATGAAGGTGGTGACCCGATGCAAGTCTGCCTCCATATATGATAACCTGGTACTCAGGGAATATCTGGTTTACCGGATCTTCAACATTCTTTCCCCCTATAGTTTTAATACCAGGCTGGTGAAGCTCAGATATATCGATACGGGACGTAAAGACAAGGTGAAAGAAGTCTGGGGTTTTATCATTGAACCAGAGGATATGATGGCCGAAAGGAACAATGCCATGGCTATTAAGAGTGATAGATTATCCTTAGCAACAGTGAACAAGGAGTGGATGGACAAGATTGCATACTTCAATTATATGGTCGGGATGATGGACTATTCAGTAACCGGCCGGCACAACCTGAAGATACTTACCCTGAAAGAATACGGTCCCACAGGATTTATTCCGGTCCCCTATGATTTTGATTATACAGGGCTGGTGGATGCAACTTATGCAGTTCCGGATGAGAACCTGGGAATCGCTTCTGTGAGGGAGAGGTACTACCTGGGGGCCTGCCGGAGCGAGGAGGTAGATAAGAAAACCATCCAGTGGCTTGCCTCCTACCGGGAAGAGATTAAGGACCTTATACTCTCCTTTGAATACCTGGAGGAGTCTGAGAGAGTGGAGATGGTCGACTACATTGAGAGTTATTACCAGGAGGCTGAATCGAAGGGTTTTATCAACAGAAGTATAAAATCCACCTGCCGCTAAGCCAACTCTTCAAAAAACAATTTGCTTTGGTGTGGTTATTGTATAATGAAGAGTAGGATTATGAGAAAAAATCAGAAATATGCAGTACTGGGCCTGGCGGCGCTCCTCATGGGGTTGTTTTCATGGCTTCCCTTAAATGGACAGGTTGAGGGTGAAAGGACAGAGCGTCCCAAAAATGTAATCCTGTTGATTGGAGATGGTATGGGGATTTCACAGGTGAGTTCTGCCTACTATTTCAAGGATGAGAAAGATGCTGAACGGGAGCCCTCTTTCAGCCGTTTCAAATATATTGGTCTTGCTAAAACATCTTCAGGCAGGGAGGTGGTAACACAATCGCCGGCAGCTGCAACAGCAATGGCAACAGGATATAAAACCTACAACATGGCTGTGGGGGTTGACCTGGATACAGTGGTCCGCGAGAACATTGTGGAATTTCTTTCAAAAAAGGCATATATGACCGGTGTGATTGCCACTTCGTCCATATGCGATGCAACCCCGGCTGGATTCTATGCCCATCAGCCCGACAGGTACATGTATCAAGAGATTGCCATGGACCTGCTTAAATCAGAAATCGATTTTTTTGCAGGTGCCGGCTCAATATATTTTAGAGATTCCACAGGAGTCTTTCCATTTGAGGAGTATGACATCGAGCTAAACTGGAGAAAGTTGAAGAAAATTAAAAAGCCTGAACCTGGAAAGAGGTATGGTTTTTTGCTTGGACTTGAACGGATGCCAAAAATGATAGAAGGCAGGAAGGATTTTCTTGCCGATGCAACTTCCATAGCAGTAGATTTTCTTTCCACCGGCGAAGCCGGATATTTTTTAATGGTCGAAAGTTCACAGATCGACTGGGCCGGGCATGGCAATGAGGTGGAGTATATGAAAACCGAGGTCATTGATTTTGAACATACCATAGCGGGGGTCCTTGATTATGCTGAGAAGGACGGAGAAACCCTGGTAATTGTGACAGCGGATCATGAGACAGGTGG
>DAOWFP010000116.1 GCA_030637895.1 Bacteroidota bacterium
GATCAGTTTAATAAGATGATCACAGCAGATCAGCGTGTGGAAAATCTTTTACTGCCTGTTCGGGATGGTATCATGGTCATTAAGAAAAAGTGACTGTTTAATAAAAATCGTCTTAAGAAGAAACAAAACCTCTCCACAGATTGTTTACTGCCTGAAACTGTGAAGGAGAGCTCAATCGATGGCAGTATACTCGATCAAAGAACTGGAAAAACTATCAGGCATTAAAGCCCATACCATCAGGATATGGGAAAAACGCTATTGCCTGATCGAACCCCACCGCACCAAGACTAACATCAGGTACTATACCGACAACGAATTGAAAAAGATTCTGAATGTTGCCGTTTTGAATCGTCATGGGATAAAAATCTCCAGTATTGCCAAATTAAATGACCTCGAGCTCAGGGAGGAAATTATCAGGGTATCCACAACATCCGAGTCCAGTGATACGCTCATCGATTCCATGGTCCTATCCATGATCGATATGGATGAATACAAACTGGAAGCCATGATCGACAAATCGATTCACAAGATTGGTTTAAAATCCACTGTTATAGATGTGCTCTATCCCTTTCTGGAAAAGGTAGGCATCCTTTGGCAATCCGGAGATGTATATCCTGCTCAGGAGCATTTTGTCTCCTACCTGATCAGACAGAAAATCATTGCAGCCACCGAACGCTTATCCAACACTTTCAATAAAAATGGAAGGAAATTTCTCTTGCTCTTACCAGAAGGGGAGTGGCATGAAATAGCACTTCTTTTTTCCCAGTACCTTATCAGGGAAGCCAATCACGAAGTCATTTACCTCGGTCAATCGGTCCCCTATTCCGATGTATTGGCCATCGGTGCAGTAAAAAGATTCGATTTCATTCTGTTCTCAAATTCCACATCTAGAACTGGTTTTGACCTGGGCCCATATCTGGAGGATCTGGGAATGGCGTTTCCGGATAAAAAAATCCTCTATTGCTCTACCATTACGGTTAAACCACCAGAGGAGACCTCACAGAATCTAATTCATCTTCATCAAATAAAAGATCTCTCCGATTTTATTCAGAGCATCTCTTAAATAGCTTATTTAGCTATACCTGCGCTCATTTTGAATTTAATGTTGAATTTAATGGGGGAATCTATCAACAAATATTCAGGATTTCGTAATTTAGATTAGACAATAATAAAAGACCTCCTGCTCCTCTATTATCAAGGCTTTCTGAATATTCTCTTATTTGGAATGCGGTATTTTTCAGCACTTTAACAATTCACATGCTTGACTAGTGTTTAATTGAAACATATATTTGTTAAACAATTGAACGCATTGATAACATAAAGCACCAACTATTATGACTACAATGGATTTCAACAACAAGCTGATAAATATGGAAGAGAGACTTGAAAGATTTGCTCTCAGTCTTACATCCAACCGGGAAGCAGCTAAAGACCTAGTTCAGGAAACATACCTGAAGGCGCTTTCATCTAAAGATAAGTTCATTGAATTTACAAATTTCGAAGCATGGGCTTATACCATATTAAAGAATACGTTTATTAATAACTATAGGAAAGCTGTCAGGCAGAATACAGTGGTAGATACCACCAAGGATCTCTATTATCTTAATAACTCCAGGGAATCCAACTTTATCAAGCCTGATTCAAGTATGCAGCATAAAGAGATCAATAAGCATATTGACAAACTGCAGGATGAATTAAAAGTTCCTTTTTTGATGCATACGGAAGGTTTCAAGTACAAGGAGATCGCTGAACAACTTGATCTTAAAATAGGTACAGTGAAGAGTCGCATTTTCTTCACCCGAAAGAAATTGATGGAGTCACTTGTGGATTATCAATAGTCCTCCGATTCCATTTTAAACGAATGTAAGAAGGGCCGTCTCAAATTGAGATGGCCCTTTTGTTTTTACTGCTTAGGAAGAAACACTAACCGCGGAACTGTGCATCAACAACGGCAAATGCAGCCATATCAACAATTTCGCGGACATCACTCTCCATCTGGAGAATGTGTATGGGTTTTCCGAGTCCCAACAGAATTGGGCCGTTGACCTCTGATCCCCCAATTTCCTGCATCATCTTATAGGCAATATTGCCAGAGCTCAGGTTGGGGAACACAATGGTATTCACCTTTTTGTCACCCAATTTACTAAATGGGAATTTCTGCTTTCTCAATTCAGTATTCAGTGCATAATTCATCTGCATCTCTCCATCTACAATGAGATCGGGATGCTCCCTGTGGAGGATATCCACAGCCTCTCTGGAGCGATTGGCACTGGCTCCTTTGATGGCCCCGAAGTTCGAATAAGAGACCAGTGCGATGACCGGTTCAATATTAAAATGGGAAACCTGTTCGGCAATCATAACCGTGGTATCAACGAGTGTGCGCGGACCGGGCTGAACATTGACAGTAGTATCGGCAAAAAAGTATGGACCCTTTTTGGTATGTACAATGTACATTCCGGCAATATGGTTCTGTGGATTATTAGAGCCCGCAATCTGAATGGCCGGTTTGATCACATCTGCATATTTACTGGAGAATCCGGAAAGAAATGCATCTGCATCCCCCTCTGTCACCATCATCATTCCGAACTGGTTGGCCAGGCGCATCTGTTTCAACGCATCCACATAAGTCATTCCCTTTCGTTGACGGGTTTTATAGAGTTTCTGGGCGTATTTTTCCCTGGTTGCTTTCATATCTGGACTTGTTTGATCCAGAATCTCAATCCCATTCAGGTCCAGGTGGAACTCCGAGATCATCTGCTCAATAAGGGGTTTATCTCCCAAAAGTACCGGATTGGCAATCTTCTCCTGGATAATGGTCTGAACCGCTTTAAGCATTTTAAAATTAGCAGCTTCACTAAATACCAGTCTCTTGGGATTCTGCTGAGCCTTTAGTCTTACCTCATGAATCAAGCGGTTTTCGATTCCCATCCTCTCTTTCAATGACTCTTTATAAGCCTCCCAGTCCTCAATGGATGTCTTGGCTACTCCGGTCTCCATAGCCGCTTTCGCAACAGCTGGAGCCACATGATAAATCAATCTGGGATCGAGGGGTTTGGGAATGATATAATCCCTGCCAAAATGAAGATTCTCTACCTTATATGCCTTATTGACCACCTCTGGTACATCAGTTTTAGTAAGCGAGGCAATCGCATTCACCGCAGCAATCTTCATCTCTTCATTGATGGATGTGGCCCTTACATCAAGAGCGCCTCTGAAAATAAACGGGAAGCCAAGTACATTGTTAATCTGATTGGGATAATCGGATCGTCCTGTGGCAAAAATAATGTCCTCCCTGGCTGCGATGGCTTTCTCATAGGAAATCTCCGGATTGGGATTGGCCATGGCAAAAACAATGGGATCCCGTTTCATTGTCTTGAGCATCTCAGGGGTAAGAACATCCGCCACCGAGAGTCCCAGGAAAACATCTGCACCCTTCATGGCCTCTTCAAGGGTATTCGCATCTGTCTCCTGAACAAAATCTTTTTTGTACTTGTTTAGCCCCTCCCTCCTTGTGTTCAGGACACCTTTCGAATCAAGCATTATAATATTCTTTGCTTTTACTCCCAGAGAGATGTAGAGCTTGGCGCAGGAGCTGGCTGAAGCGCCTGCTCCATTGACCACAACCTTCAATTGATCGATCTTCTTATCCACCAGCTCCAGCGCATTAAGCAGTCCGGCAGAAGAAATAATTGCAGTTCCATGCTGATCATCATGAAATACCGGTATATCCAGCTCCGCTTTAAGGCGGGTCTCAATTTCAAAACACTCGGGCGCTTTGATATCTTCCAGATTAATTCCCCCAAACGTGGGTGCAATGGCTTTAGCAACTTCAATAAAACGATCAATATCCTTGCGATCGATTTCAATATCAAACACATCCACATCGGCAAAGATTTTAAAAAGCAGTCCTTTGCCTTCCATTACGGGCTTACCCTCCAGGGCGCCAATATCGCCAAGCCCCAGAACAGCAGTACCATTTGACATCACAGCAACCAGGTTCCCCTTGGCTGTATATTTATAAGCATCCTCGGGATTGTCCTTAATAGCCAGGCACGGATCTGCCACACCAGGTGAATAGGCCAGGGCAAGATCGCGCTGGGATGAGTGTGGTTTAGTTGGAACGACTTCGATCTTACCTGGTCTACCGCTGCTGTGATAGTTCAAGGCATCTTCGCGTGTAATTTTTGACATAAGAGATGGATTTTAGTAACAGCGTAAAAGTACTAATAGCGTGATCTCGTTGTCATTCAAAATGACTAATAACATAATGTTATTAAGCAGTACCTTCCAGGGCTGTCAAGCGGAGTGCCTAACGAATTATGAAACCCTTTTTCAAGGGATCGTTCGGATCAAACCAGAAACTGTTTTTGCCGGTAAATGAAGCTGTTCCGCTCACTCTGGGTATCACAGCATCATATGGCCCAAAGCTTGTTACTTCAGCAACTTCAACCACCATGGTCGTTCCCAGGATGCTCTCAATCTCCATCTTTTCACCTGGGATCAGCTCCCCCCTGGCATGATGCAGTGCAGCCCGTGCGCTTACCCCGGATCCGGTTGCAGAACGGTCCACTTCGCCATTTGCGAAAATACAGACGTTACGACTATGCATGGAGGCCTTTTTCGGGCTTCCGGTAAAGATGCATCCATAAAGAAAACTAAGATCCGGTTCAAAGGGATGGGCAATCTCCTGCTTGCTCATTACACTTCGCTTGATCTGCATGCCCGCTTCGATCAATTTGCTTACCCCGGAAGGGTCCAGCGATAGTTTCACCTGATCCGCATCCACAATGGCATAAAATGCGCCTCCAAAGGCCACATCATACCTAATTCCGCCCAGGCCCGGCACCTCAATCTCCTGATCCCTGTAAAGCACAAAGGATGGTACATTTTTAAAGGTAACAGACTTGACTATTCCATTTTCACGAGAAGCAGTGGAGAGAATCAATCCCGGTGGAGCGTCAATTAGTAATTGGGGATGCGTTCCCTTTTTATCAACCAGTCCGGTATCCAGCACAAATTTTGTAAGGGCAATAATGGCATGTCCACACATGGTGCTGTAGCCCTCGTTATGAAGGAAAAATGTTCCGAAATCGGCCTCACGGGTACACGCATCTGTAATCACTGCTCCATACATATCTGCGTGTCCTCTTGGCTCCCACATCACACCCTTTCGGATATGATCCAGGTGATCCCTGAAATATTTTCGCTTTTCCAGAATCGTCTCTCCCCGAACCTCCGGATACCCATCTACAAGGATTCGTAAAGGTTCTCCTCCCGTATGCATGTCAATGGTAGAGATCCTGGACCATTGAGCAGGCGGCTTCCAGTTTAGCTCTTTTAGTTTTTTATACATAGCTATCTATGGTTTCAGGAGAGGCTTTCGAAAACAAGCTTCGCTCCGTACAAATCAAAAGCTGCCATGCCGACCGATTTAAAAAACCGGGTCTCTCCAATTGGTTTAACGCGATCCAGGATAAGGTCCCAAAGGGGGAAAATCTGTGCTTCATCAATTAAACCATTTTTCAATGGCTCCACCAGGTCACCTGTTTCCCCAAGAGCAACCGGAGTATCAACAAAAACCTGTTCTAAATCCATAAAAATCTGATCGGGAAACTCTCTCATATCGGGTTTATAGGAACCAATTCCTACAATGGTTTTTCCCTTCCACCACCCACCATGGGCCGGAACTACGTGTTTATGCGACCCGGTGGCAGTAATAATAATATCCGAAGCTTTGCATAGTTCTTCTGCACTATTACAAGGGATCACTTTAATCTCCGGATAAAAAGCATTAAATCTTTCTGTAAACCTGGCCATCACCTCGCTGGAATGGTCCATGATCCTGAGCGTCCTTATGCTGCGTTGCTGACAGGCAAAGAGAGCCTGGTGAAATCCCTGTATCCCCAAACCAACGACCCCCAGGTTAGAGGCCTTCTCAGAAGCCAGATACTTTATGCCAACCGCTCCCACTGCAGCCGTCCGCATGGCTGTAAGTTTGCTCCCATCCATCACTGCCAGGGGCCTCCCTGTCTGACCATCATTCAGCAGCACCGAACCATAGATCATGGGCTCCTTTTTCAAAAGGTTGTTGGGAAAAACGGAAACCAGTTTGGTAGAGAAATAGGAGCTTCCAAAACAGGGCATCAGTAAAAGCGTGTTCGGACCGCGATCGATATGCACCCGTTGCGGCACCTCAACCACACCCTGCGCTGTATCTATAAATGCCTGCTCCATCGCTGCCACCCATCTGTCGATGGGGGCCGCCTTCCCGATGGCATTGCTATCAAAGTTTTTCATTTAATGGTATTGAGGAATCAATTTATGAAATTAACATAAAACTATCATTTTCCATATCTTAGCAAGATATGTGGTACCTGAGGCTGGCAATCATCTTTGTGTTTTTTCCTGTAGTGCTTTCTGCACAGAAAGCGCCAACGGATACCATTCCCTCTACAGACACCATTCCCAGAGGTACAATCGCATTGAAAAGTTCCGATGATTTTACCTATGAAACAGCTGTATATACTGCAAACACACTGGTCATCAATGAGTTTCTGGCCAGCAATTCAGCATCTCTCCGGGATAATTACGGAGACGATGACGATTGGTTCGAAATATACAATTACGGAGATGATCCTGTCCTGCTCAACGAGCTGTTTTTTACCGATGATCCTGCAGAGCCTTTTAAGTGGAAGCTCGACACGCTTGTTGATCTGGCATTGAATCCGGAGGAGCATCTATTAATATGGGCAGATGAAGAACCGGAGGAGGGCTATAATCATGCATCATTTAAGCTATCCGGAGAGGGTGAATACCTGGCCATATTTGCTGAAGATGGTTCCCTGATTGATCAGCGTTACTTTGGAGCACAAACAACAAACGTCTCCTTTGGGAGATACCCAGATGCAGGATTGACCTGGAACTTTTTCTCCGATCCAACACCCGGTGCCCCCAATGCAATACCTGGTGTGGGTACCATATTACCAGCACCGTCTTCGAATCTCACTGGCGGTTTTTATACCGGACCTGTTATGCTGGCACTATACGCCAATGTGGCTGGCGCAAGCATTTTCTACACCACCGATTGTACCATACCGGATAGTTCAGATAAGCTCTACCTGGCACCTGTGGAGTTTAACGCCACCACCATTATCAGGGCAAGGCTGATCAAAGAGGGTGCCATGGATGGTCCTGTGTTAACGATTTCCATCATCATGGAAGATGCAGATTATGAGAATCCCGTTGTTTCCCTGGTGGCAGAACCCGATGCTCTTTTCGGGACTAAGGGAATCATATCGGCCAACAACGGCAAAGTGGAGGTAAACGCTCATATGGAATATATGGAAGGGGGGAGAGTGCTTTTTAGAGGAGGGTCCGGGATGCAGCTACATGCACCGGGGAAAGCTCAGCCTTACTCTTTAAGGCTCTATGCACGAACCCTGTACGGCAATAGCTGGTTTGATTACTCCTTCTTCAATGAAAAGGGGCCGGATAAATTCAAAAGGTTGATCTTAAGAAACAGTGGAAATGATAATGTGAACAAGGCTGTTACTAACACTCATTTTCGGGATCCACTTATTCATACAATAGGCTTACTGGGCAACAGGCGCCCCATGATCTCAGAATCAAAGCCGGTTAATGTCTTCCTGAATGGAAACTATCATGGTCTCTTTAATCTGAGGGAAAGGGAAGACCGGTATTACATTGAAACCCATACCGGGGTGACCGAGAACTACGATTTCATAGAGCTTGAATTTGGGTATTATGGCAATCTGCATATTATCGAAGGCTCCTATGAACCCTTTAGAGACCTGCTCTCATTTGTAGATACCACGGGTGATCTTTCTCTTTCAGGCGATTTTAATATCGTGAATGAGATGGTAGACCTGGATAACTTTACCGACTACTGGATTACAGAGGTCTTTGCGGGCAACTACGATTGGTTATCTAACAACATAAAATTCTGGAAACCGGAAAATGGGAAGTGGCAGTGGCTATACTGGGATACAGATCACGGACTGGGACTTGTTTATTCCAGTTACGGAAATGTTGAATGGAATACCCTGTACTGGTCACTTACCTTTAGTGACCGGGCCTGGGCCAATGGGTATAACAATATCCTGATCCGTAACCTGCTCCGAAATGAAGGATATAAAGAGCATTTTATCAAGCGGTTTACCCAACTGCTGAGCACCTCATTCAGTTTTGAAAATACCCAGCCCCTTTTGGACTCCATGAAGAGCCTCTATCAGAAAGACATGTTTCTTCATACCCAGCATTGGGGACGATCCATGTCAAACTGGGACAATGCAATTCTAGGAGTTGAAGATTACCTGCG
This sequence comes from Bacteroidota bacterium, assembly GCA_030637895.1. Classification (GTDB taxonomy): domain Bacteria; phylum Bacteroidota; class Bacteroidia; order Bacteroidales. Next base: position 8,339 of record DAOWFP010000116.1, read on the forward strand.
GCGCAGACCAGATGCTGTATTGATCCACATTCAGGATTTTTTCGGGCTCCCGGATCCAGTACCGGTCTCCATCAGGGTGGAACCTCCGGGAGCAGGAACAATCTCTTTTTCCGGACTGGACATTTCTTCTGAAACTGTAAAGGGGAAATTTTTTCCGGGAATGTCCTATCAGGTTCAGAGTAGCTCCATTCCGGGATTTTCACTGGATCAATGGAAGCCTTTTCAAGGCAGTGAAAATAGCATTGATTTTGTCTTAACAGACTCCATGGATATTGTGGCATTTTTCCTGCCTTCCGATCAATCATTCCCCATCCAGCTATGTGAGGTTTATTCAAACAATCGCAGTGTTTATGATGCTGGTGACTGGATAGAGTATTACTATTATGGTTCAGATCCCCTCAATCTGGAAGGATGGTCCATTACGGGAGATCACGACCAGTTGCTTTTTACCTTCAGTGAAAAAGCAATTATACTTCCTGGTCAAAGATTCGTAATATGTGAAGATATGGATCGGTTCAAAGAGATATTTCCCAACCCCATATTTTGTTTTGGCAACCTGAACCAGGAGTTTTCCAATAGTTCGAATCTTATCCTGAAATCAGGTGACGGAGAGATTAAAAAAACGGTAGAATTAATGAGCTCTTCAGAATGGCCTGCCTTGCCGGACGAAGGCTTTAGTATAGAATTAAAGAAGCTAGTGGATGATGCAGACAATGGAGCTAACTGGGAGATCAGTGAAAATATCTTTGGATCGCCGGGACTCCCAAACGATTCATACTACAATTTCCACTTGCCATCGGGCAGGGATTCCGTTTTCAACTCTTACGAAACTCACCTTCTGGAATTTCTTTCATCACAGGATTTTTACCGCGACCCGGATTATCACAGCATGGCCGGAATATCCATAAAAGATATTACAGGTCCGGGACATTTTTTCATGGGTGAGATAAAGGTCGAACAGGGTAATATCTATGACCCATCCGATCTGGTCTTTAGCCCACAAGAACCCTTCAGCAGTCAAAGCATATTAACCTATAGTTTTATTGACAAATCAGGGCAGGAAAGCTCCGACTATACAATCCAGTTTAATCCCGTTGTCAACGTGAATCAGGGCCTCCGTGAAAGCTTTCGCCTATACCCGGTTCCGGCTCAGGAATATTGTATAATTGAGATTCCTCCTGACCACATGGGGCCTCTTGAGTTTTTCCTCTTTGACCTGAATGGTAAAACGCTTCAGTCCCTTCATTCAAAGATTACCGGAAGAACGCTGACCATTGATCTGACCACTGTGGAGAGCGGCATTTACCTCTACCTTATTAAAACCAGGCAAGCTGTTGTGAATGGAAAGATTGAGGTGATCAAATAAGCATAGAACAGGCGATTTAGCGGATTCCGGTAAAGATCATTAAGTGGCTCTCTTCGCGCCAGTGGTCCGGGTGCTGTACCAATATCCTCACAATATAGGCTCCAGGATTGTCAATTTGGTGCTGCCAAAAAGTGGTTTCAAATCCACCTGCGGCCTGAAACACAAAGCTGTTTAGCTGGATTCCACTTAAGTTGAAAATTCCCACCTGGATCCGGGATCCGGGATCTTCATTGAGTTCCAGAAACATAAGTTCTCCCATGGGATTAGGATAGATATGAATAGTATTCTCCGGGAGAAGGTGGGATTCTTCCGTTGAACTTCCTCCATTGGGACTCCCTGGAGAGTAGGGCAAACCGCTGCTGGCATACCAGCTGGAATAGTGATTATTGTCCAAATCCGGGGCTAGCAACTGAAGGCTTGGGCCCTTTCCGTCTGCCGCCACGGGCCAGGGTGCCTGATTATCGTACTGCACTATGTCTTCCAGCTCCCCTTTGCTGTTTTTTAATATTAGAGCCTCTCCTTCATTGCTGAGCTTAAATCCGGTCTCTTGTTTATTAAAGCTTCCAGTGAAATAAATATTTGAACCGTACTCAGACAGAAATAGTTCTGTATCTCCAGCCACGATGAGATATCCAAGTGGATCAATGATTGAATTGTCCTCAAACCTGAACAGGTTGCCAATACCGCCATCCGTGAGCTGGAATCCGTTCAGAGCGATGCTGTAGTCATTAGGATTATACAGCTCTATCCATTCCGATTGGTCGACATTAGCGGGGTGATACATGATCTCATTGATTACCAATGCCTCCCCGGAACCACCTGAAGTGGTATCAAAAACCGCAACGATTTCGCGGGATGCTCCGGGATCTACATTAATGCGATGAAGTGTAGAGATTCCTCTCCATTCTATGAAACTTGCTCCTTCATCGGGCCATGCTTCCAGGGTAACGGGAATGCCATCCATATAGATTCCTTCCCAGCTCTCCTGGTCGATGATCAGTGAATTCAGTTTTACCCTGCCATTCCCCTCTATCCTCAGGGTGATGCTTATGGTATCATCAATCCCAAAATATGCTTTCATTTGATCGTACAGGTAGGTGGGGCGTTGCCGGAGAAAGTTCCTGATGCTTTCGTTGTTCTGCTCCCATCTACCTCTGTTCCCCGGATTCCAGCGTTCGAATTCTGCGTCCATTTCCGGCGAAATAACCGCCACCAGTGAATCATAAATTCCGACAACAAGGCTGGTATCGAACAGAGAATTTAAGAGGTCGCAATTCCGGTTTATCAAAGCATTGCTGAATTGTTCATTCTGTATCAGCTTCTGGGGAATGAAATTGGGCCACTTCTCTGCGCTGGTATTGGCATATTCGGTAAATCCGTTCCAGCTAAGGATATTGTAGGACCTGTCGGTATCCCAGATGGTCCAGCTCCATCGCCCTCCTGTGGGCTTGATAACAAAGGCACCCCAGGTCCAGGATCTGAACTGACTGCAATGGACCAGCGATAAAAGGTTCAGCAGGGAATTCATGTCCATAAAGGAAGATACCTCGTCATATACTTCTGGACGGGAAAAATCGGTGCTGTCAAAATAGCTGACCAGCTTATACCATTCATCCATGCTGCCATATTTCAGATCGGCTCCCCATTTCTGAAATCTGATCAGGTCAAAATCCTGAATACCCATGTTGTCCTGCACAAAATATTCATTGATGCTCTCCCTGATATTATAGACCCCCCAGTAGTTATTGTTAAGCAAAAGGACCCCGAAGTCGCTTTCTGTGGACAGTTCACCCAGCTTGTTCCATAGCTCGGTGCTGAAGGGATCTCTCAACAGGGTGCCAACACTGGTGGTAATATCATCATCATACCCTGATCTCAGCACCAGGTTTTTAAAGCTGGGCGGACCCTTTTCAAAGGGAGAGGCTTCCAAGGCTGAGGTGCCATATCCACCACGAAAATGTAAACGAAAGGCCTTTTTGGGCATAAATACAGAATTCCCGCCCTGAATGCGGATTCCGGTAATAGAAGAGAACTGTTTTAAATCCGTATAATATGAAAAGGAGGCGGGTCGTTCCCAGAGCGGACCCCCGCTTGCATAATTGGTGTAAATCCCCGTGGTTCCATACAAGTGCTCCTCATTGGTAGATAGAGAAACTACAGGTAGATGATACTTCTCCAGTGGAAAGTAAGCCGCAGCCTGATTATAGCCCGGCAAATGATTCTTCTTTAATATAACTGAGCGTAGTGTTGTTTGCTCCGGAACATTCAGGGCTGTTCCATATAGCTCTCCCTCCCTGGCATCGCCACCATCCATGGAGTAGAATATGGAATCCATTTCATCTGGGGAGGAGAGAGTCACAGATAAGGGAAAGCTATCAGCGCCACCAGGATTGCTGAAGACCGGATCATTGCTTAAGCTGTCATATGTGATTGCACCATCGCCGGATGGCCAGGTGGAGAAAACCCAGGACCCTGAAAGCTCGCTCTTTCTATAAACATAATTCACTGGTACCCGGGGGAAAATCATCTCCTCCATTGGAACTCTATCCGGATTGGAAAGAATTAAAGCTTCTCCGCTTCCACTCAATTTAAAGGGCAGCTGCATATTTGCCAGGTCATCCCTGTCATCTGTCCACAACAGGATGGTATCATTTGCAGGCACCATAAGGTCTTCCAGAATCCTGTGTTTCATGGGATCATCAGTCTTATCCGAAAGATAGTGCCCCTTCAAATTGATGGGGGATGCCGAGTGATTGTAAATTTTGAACCAGTCGCTATAAAGCCCCGTGGGATCCATCTGAAGTGAGAGGTTGGAGGGAGAGATCTCCACAAAGCTCACGGGTGACTGATAATAGGGATAACATCCCAGGTCCAGTCTGGTACCATCAGGATCTCTGTCGTCCGCATCCACCAGATAATCCATACCATCCTTATCAAGATCCGGATTCCCGGCATCAATGGCATCTGATGAAGAAGAAAGATGAAAATTGCCCGAAGCTTCATTAATGAACTGTGGTATACCCATGAGATTCCCGGTACCTGGAAGGATTACCAGATCGCTCAGGGTATAATCGAAATTAACCACGGAATTTCCCACCTCTATCAGGTCCCCCTGGACAGAGTTGGATATAATGGAAGAGGAAACATATATGGTGCCTCCCGAACTCTCCTCTCCGGTATTATGAAAAGCGCGGATTCCATAACTGTTTCCATACAGGGTGTTTAGCCTTGCATCAACAATTGCGCCTGTATGGCTCTGTATTCCGGCATTTGACTTTGTAAGCAGGTTTTTGTAGACAAGGACCGTGCTGTTTTCACCAATACTGATGCCCATATCGCAGAAGCTAATTTCATTTTCACCAATTACAATATTGCTGCTATTGGTGCCAATGTCAATTCCATCGTCTGAATAGCCGGTAATAGTGTTTCCGGAAATAGTATCGCCAGAGATTCCGTCCAGGTCAATAGCATCAGTTTTTCCCGCTGCCGGATTCCCTGTGAGATTGGAATTCCGGATGATCAGTTTTTGTGCGTTATGTACGCCAATACAGTCATCCCCAACACCACCATAGGTGTCGGCCACATCACAGTTTTCAACGATTACTGTATCGCCATAACTTGTTATAAACCTTACACCACGGCGAATCATTAAATGCCTGGCATTCAAAGTACCCTGATTTGAAATATAGTTCCACCTTGTATCCGGTGAATCACTTGTAAACAAGACTTTCTCAGCTTCGCTTCCCTCAATAATTAATCTCCCGTTATTGTAAATGCTAACTCCTCCTGATATAATAATTTGTGTTCCTTCGCTAATTTTCAGAGTAATGCCACTATTTATCGAAAGGTTTTGTTGAATATAGTAAGGAGATCCCACGCTGGTGAGAATGGTATCCTTCTCAATCACTGCCGGAAGGGGGTCCTGGCAAACACCCGACACATAAATCAGTGTTACCAGAAGCGTAATATGAAAGACTCTGAACACAGCTTAAATATAGTACTTACTATTTCATAACGCACAAAGCCCCTCAAAAATACTTGAGAGGCTTTGTACCCGGAGCCGGAATCGAACCGGCACGGCCATTACTGGCCACTGGATTTTAAGTCCAGCGCGTCTACCAATTCCGCCATCCGGGCATTAAGTAGACTGTTACTACCATCACGTAAGCTCAGTTCGTGTTGAACTGTTGCTTCATCGTGAAATGAGATGCAAATTTAAACAAAAAGCTTTAATCTGTTTCAAAAAGGCTCTTCATTGCATCCTCAACATCCCCCGGAGAGCTCATAATTTTGGTAAATGTCTTCATTTTGAGTTCGGGCCAATGCAGGGCAAATCTAAACCGGCCATGTAACATAGTCACCTCATTTCCCTGAAGAATAAGCTCATAGGGCATTGCGGCCACATGACTCTCGCCGATGATTGGCAGGAAATGGGCCTCGCCTTTTTCCTTAGCCTTTAATCCAATTCCAAAGACAGCGGTTTCTTTATTAACGGTCACGATTTCATAGACCTTCAGGGTAGATCCGCCTCTGGACAATCCGTCCCGAATGGCGGCAAGCCCCTCATCAAAACTGTCAAATTCAGCCAGGGAAACAGATTTTGTGAAATTAGCCATACCAGCCATATATCGATACTTTATTAGCTTTTCTGTGCTTAGATCTCCTCCAAAAGGCTCTAACTGCATACCTTCTCCCAGGGAACTTTTCACCTTTCCCGATAACTTCAGAGCAGAAGAATTAAAAGATTCGTCGTCCATTTTTTCCTGGAAATAGGCATAGAACAGGTATTCCGGATTTACCATGGAAACAGCGATCTTTCCTTCGCTAAGCTGAAAGCCCACTTTTATGGCTGCTGCCATCATTCCACGATCTTCAACTTTCTGACAGAATGATCTTAGTTCATTGCTTGTAAATACCAGCACATATAGCTCTGGATTATCGCCTGGTTGATATTGGCCGATGATCTCATAGCCGCTTTCTTCAAGCAATGTACTCATCTGGCCGACAGCCTCGTTCATCGGACCATCATAGCTTGCTAGCTTTACGTAAGGTGAAATGCCAGAAACCCATATCAAGCCAAAGGCCAGAATCATACCGCTAACAATAAATCTTTTCATAATCATTGATTTAAGTGAATGAAAAACTTTTACAAATAAAACGGATCATTCGTCCCCATGTAGAACTGTCATACTGATATATATCAGTCGGGGTCTTGTTGCTTAGCTTAAAAAAAAGGGCATCCTTTCGGACACCCTTTTCTTCTCGTGAGCGGGAAACGGGACTCGGACCCGCGACCCCGACCTTGGCAAGGTCGTGCTCTACCAACTGAGCTATTCCCGCAAATGGATTGCAAATATAGTATGCAAAAACCAATCCTGCAAACCAAATCAGCGTATTTTTCAGTTCAGGAGCAACTCAAAATACTGATTACAATCCAGATAGCTTCTTTATCTCATTCAATTTATTGAGTGCCTCAACCGGAGTCAGGTTGTTGATATCCAGATCTGCGATCTGGTCACGAATTTGCTTTAGAATGGGGTCATCTAACTGGAAGAAGCTCATCTGTAGTCCCTCTCTGCCGTCAGCCAGTTCTCCCACAGGCTTGCTGAGATTTTTCTCTCCCCCGGTCTTCTCCAGCTCTGAAAGAATCTCATTGGCACGTTTTACCACACTTTTGGGCATTCCTGCCATTTGTGCCACATGAATCCCAAAACTATGTTCACTCCCACCGGGCAGTAGTTTTCTCAGGAAAATAACCCGCTTGTCCAATTCTTTGATGCTTACGTTGTAGTTTCGGACCCTGGGAAAAGAGGCTTCCATCTCGTTCAGTTCATGATAATGTGTCGCAAACAGAGTTTTTGCCTTTCCTTCAACTTGTTCATGTATATATTCCACCATTGCCCATGCAATGGAGATCCCGTCATAAGTACTTGTTCCCCGGCCAATCTCATCGAGGATTACCAGGCTGCGCTCTGAAAGATTGTTCAGTATACTGGCTGCTTCCAGCATCTCCACCATAAATGTAGATTCGCCCAGGGAGATATTATCGGAGGCCCCCACCCGTGTAAAAATTTTATCCACCCAGCCTATACTGGCTGCCTCTGCCGGCACAAAGCTTCCAACCTGTGCCATGAGGGTGATCAGTGCTACCTGTCTTAAAAAGGCCGATTTACCCGACATATTGGGTCCCGTTATTATCATGATCTGCTGCTCCTTATCATCCAGCCTGACACTATTGGAAACATAGACTTCGTCGGCGGGTAATTGCTGTTCAATAACCGGGTGACGTCCTTCTGTAATCTCAATGGTAGTGGAATTATTGACCTCTGGCCGGCAATAAGCCTTATCAAGGGCCGTTATCGCAAATGAAAGGAGACAATCCAGTCTTGCCACCAGCGAGGCGTTAAGCTGGATCGCTTTTACCCATTCGCTAATGCCTTCCACCAGCTCCTTGAAGAGCTGCGCTTCCAGTACCAGACATTTCTCCTCAGCACCCAGTATCTTCTCCTCATACTCTTTCAGTTCCTCGGTAATATACCGTTCAGCGCTGACCAGCGTTTGTTTTCTGACCCACTCCCCTGGAACCTTGTCCTTATGGGTATTACGTACCTCAATATAGTAGCCAAAAACATTGTTGTAAGCGATCTTTAGGCTTGAAATCCCGGTACGCTCCATCTCCCTCTGCTGCAGTCCCACCAGGTAATCCTTACCAGAGTACATAATCTCCCTCAGCTCATCCAGCTCCTTTGAGACGCCGCTTGCTATCACGCCACCCTTGTTGATCAGGGCAGGAGGCTCCGGTTCAATTTCCTTGTCAATTCGCTCTTTTACCTCTAAACAAGGATCAAGCTGGGCTGCCAGCTGCTGCAGGGAGACCTCCCTGGATTCTTCGCACTGCTCCTTAAGAGGGCCAATGGCCTCCAGTGCCCTTTTCAACTGGATCAGCTCCCTGGGACTTACCCTGCCCACGGCAACTTTTGAAATGATTCTTTCCAGATCCCCCACCTGTTTGATCTGCCCATTTAGGAACTCCCTGAAATCCTCCTCCTGGCTGATATATTCAACCATGTTGTGCCTTTCACGAATCAATAACACATCTTTCAGCGGCAGGGACAACCATCGTTTCATCAATCGTGAACCCATGGGAGTAAGCGTTTGGTCCATCACATCAAGCAGCGTGGGCGCCCCCTCGTATAAGGCCTGGAAAATTTCAAGGTTCCTGATGGTAAAGCGGTCAAGCCATAC
>DAOWFP010000125.1 GCA_030637895.1 Bacteroidota bacterium
CGGCCCAGGAAATAGTCGTTCTGTCCCCAGAGTTCCTCCAGGATTTCCTCTCTTTTTACCACGATGTTCTGATTTTCGACCAGGAATTTCAGCAGTTCCGATTCCCTGGGGGTCAGGTTAAAGGAGTTCTTCCCGTCTTCAATCAATAGCTCACCATATTTAATATTCAGGCATCCGATTTTGGCGGTGCTTGCATCCTCCTTCCCGGCCCTCTTTAGAATATTATTCAATCTGAGCACCAGTTCTTCAGCTTCAAATGGCTTGGTGATGTAATCATCAGCACCGATTTTTAAACCCTTCAAACGATCCTCTTTCTGGTTCTTGGCCGTCAGAAAGACCACCGGCATGGCAGCGTCAAGCTTCCGGATCTCCCCGGCCAGGGTAAATCCATCCATGACCGGCATCATTACATCCAGTATGCAGAGGTCCACATGGTTCTCCTGGAAAACCTTCAGGCCGTGTTTCCCATGGTTGGCTGTATATACATTAAATCCTGATAGCTCCAGGTACTGTGCCAGCACCTTCTGGAGATCTATGTCATCTTCAACAAGTAACAGGTCCATCATCTGTTGGAATTTTAATTTGAAAAGTGGTGCCTTCTCCGGGTTTGCTCTGAACCCCGATGGTTCCCCCGTGAGCTTCCACAATCTGTTTAACGTAATAGAGTCCAAGGCCCAAACCTCTTACCACCCTTTGTTTGGCCTCAGCACCCCTGTAGAATTTTTCAAATAGGTGTTTCAAATCTTCTTTTTTGATCCCCGGACCGTTGTCCGAAACCGCGATCCATAAACAGTTTTCACTGTCTTTTACCAGCATGTCAATCTTACAGGGAGTATTGCCATAACGAACGGCATTGGAGAAAAGGTTGTTCAGTACGGTGGCCATATGAACTTCGTCAAGCAAATGCGTCTCCTTAGCTAGACGGAGATCCAGCTTGATCTCAGGTGCTTCATTACCCTGTTCCAGTAAAAATTCCTTAACCAGCTGCCTGGTCCAGCTATCCAGCATTACGTGTTCGGGTTTAAGCTTCACCTGGTCCTTCTCCCAAATATTGATATCCAGGATCCGGTCGATCAGTTCCGAAAGGTGTTTGTTCTGTCGCTTGATCAGCGTCGAAAGCTCCTCCACCCTTTCCGGGCTCTCAATGATTGTCCTGTTGCCCAGGGAGCTGGAGGCTACCGAAATGGTCGACAGCGGGGTTTTAAGTTCGTGGGTCATATTGTTGATAAAGTCACTCTTCATCTCCGACAAACGTTTCTGTTGCAGCATATTTCGGAGGGTCAGAATAAAAACGGTAAATACCAGGATCAGCGTAAGGAGATCCAGGACCAGGATAAGCCACATCTCTCTCAGAATGAGCTTTGAGCGATTCACAAAATCGATATAGATGCCGTAGGAGATATTGAAAAAATTCCGCTCGTGGGTGAAGTTGCCAGCCAGTAACGCACTGGTAGGGGCCTGTGTCAATTGAATCCCATTGGGGTAGACCTGTTTCCGGAAACCGATATCCACCAGGAAGAGCTCATCCACTTGCAGGTGGTAGGTAAACTTAGGATCTACTCCGGCTTTGCTGATATAGTCCCGGAGAAAATACTCGGGATCCCTGTACTGGTTCAGGATCTCCTGGAAATCCTCCCCGGGAGTTTGGGTAAGAGAATCGGGAGAGGAGAACATAAATTCAACGGCTCTTTCGTCCAGGAGGAATAACACAGAATCAAAATCAAAATTATAATCCATGCTGTTGAATTTGGACATCCCCTCTTTCACCAGGTTTCCAAATCGGGTATCGAACTGCTCCTTCTTGGTACGGTAGGTCTCGGTAATAATAACATACTGCACTGCTATAAGCACAAGCAGTGCAAGGGCGGACAATCCTATGAGAAAACGGCTCTTCATTGCAACAATGTTACAGCTAAGATAAGTCCTTTCCTGCATCGTTAACCTATCATTAACACTGTATTAACCAAGATGCACGGCCTGACACCCTATTTTTGTAATAGAAACCAGAAAACAAAGCGATATGAAAACACAGACCATATTTCGGATGCTCTCTCTCTCCCTGCTCTTTGTACTATTGGGATCCGTGGCCATGGCCCAGACAAAAGAAGAAAAAAAAGCCCAGGAAGCGGAGAAGAAAGCCAAGCAGGAGCAGATTGAGTTTCAGCGTCAGCAGATGAAGGAACAGCAGCTTAAGACCATTGAGCTGGAGCGTATGTATACTGAACAGGCCAGGGAAGCATCCAGGGCCAGAAGTAGTGCAAGAGTATACTCAACCGGTACCGGGTTCCCGGACGAGCCATCTTATTTTATATATTCGGGCGGACAGGAAAACCAGAGTCAGCTTACCATCAGAAACAGCTTTGATGGAGAGACTGATTCAACCGAGGGTGAATTTGATGTGGATGAAAGCACCACGCATATCAGGTGCACCATCAACGGGAAGGCCCGCTCAGGAAAAATTACCGTCAGGGTACTTTATCCCAATGGAAAGGTCTTTAAGGATCTATCCATTACTTCTTCTGCTGAGATTTCCTTTACCCAGAACATGTCCATCCAAAAGGAGGAGAAGAATAAGTACGTGGGTGCCTGGAAATATAAAGTAACCACAGACAAAGCAGAAGGAAGCTACAACCTGTCGTTTATGACCCACTAGAAATTACCAATACCGAAGTTCCATATACGTCCAGAAGGCTGTCCCGAAAGAGACAGCCTTTTTTATTATCTTTGCGTAAATCGAAGCAAGGATGTTTGGGACTATACTATTTATTAGCGGGCAAGAGATCGTATTTGCTGTTTTGATCGCATTGTTGTTGTTTGGATCCAAGGAAATTCCCAAACTTGCCAGGACATTTGGCAAGGGGATGAAAGAATTCCGAAAAGCCACTGATGATATCAAGCGGGAATTTGAGAACAGCACCCCGGAAGTGATGGAAGATTTCAAGGAGATCAAGAAAAATCTGACCAAAGATGTCAATGATATTAAGGAGAATTTCACCAAAGAAGCAGGTGAGATAGGCAAGAACCTTACCAAAGATGCCAGCGAGATTAGCAAGAATCTCACTAGAGATGCCGATAAGGTTGCTAAGGGTGTAAAGAAGAATCTGGACATCAGCTAGCGCACTAGCCCCCTCATACCCATGGCACAAGTTTATTTCTTACTATTTGTCGGACTTTTACTGCTGTTTGTCAGCGGAAAATTCCTTGTGGATAGTAGTGTGGCCATCTCGCGTCGCTTGAAGATCCCCAGGATGATCATCGGGCTCACCGTAGTGGCATTCGGGACCTCTGCTCCCGAGTTGCTTGTGAGCCTTCAGGCCGCTTTTTCCGGTTATCCGGAAATTGCCATTGGCAACGTGGTTGGAAGTAATATTTCCAATATTCTCCTGGTTCTGGCTATCACTGCTCTGATTTTCCCAATCCCGGTGCCGGCCTCATCAGTGAAGCGAGACTGGCCCATCATGATGGGGGTCTCTGTACTTCTTTTCATTTTTTCCATGAATGGATGGATCTCCAGGTTGGAAGGAGCGGTATTTGTAGGTTTGCTTGCCGGGTATATTGCTTATTCAGTGGTTCTTGCCAGAAGTGTAGCTCCCTCGGAAACTGTTGATGAACTGAATGGAGCTATGCTTTGGTGGGTGGCCGCCATCATTTTCCTGGTTTCAGTTGTGGGACTTGCGTTTGGTGCCGATTTGCTGGTGGAAAATGCGGCACTGATTGCAGAAAAGATGGGCATGTCAAAAAGGGTAGTTTCCATCACCATGGTGGCTGTGGGAACCAGTATTCCAGAAGTGGCGACAAGCGTTATTGCCGCATTGAAAAAGGAGACCGATATTTCGGTAGGAAACATAATCGGCTCCAATGTTATGAATATCCTTTCGGTACTGGGCTTTACAAGTCTGGTGAGCCCAATAAGTGTAAGTAATGAGATAGCCGGGTTTGATATTCCGTGGATGTTAGGGATCTCGCTGCTATTTTTATTGTTGATGCTGCCAGCCTCCCGTTCGCGTATTACCCGGTGGGAAGGTAGTTTTATGATAGTAATCTATCTATTGTATATTTATTTAATATTGTAGAGAATGATCAGCGCCACTGAAATCACCAAATCATATGGAAACCTGCAGGTTTTAAAGGGGATAAGTCTTGAGATTGCTGCCGGTGAGGTGGTCTCCGTGGTGGGAGCATCCGGTGCAGGCAAAACCACCTTACTCCAGATCCTGGGAACTCTTAGCAGGCAAGATGCAGGAGATATCACCATGAACGGGATCCGGACGGATCAGCTCACAGGAAGCAAGCTTGCCCGTTTCAGAAATATTCATCTTGGTTTTGTGTTCCAGTTTCATCAGCTCTTGCCGGAATTCAACGCCCATGAGAATGTGTGTATTCCGGGTTTCATTGCCAACAGGCCCAGAAAGGAAGTTGAGGAACGGGCCAGGGAACTGCTTAATTTTCTTGGTCTGGAGGGTCGCCTCGATCATAAACCTTCGGAGCTTTCAGGAGGGGAACAACAACGTGTGGCCGTAGCAAGGGCCCTGATTAATGACCCGGAAGTGATCCTGGCCGATGAGCCTTCAGGCAACCTGGATACGGAAAACAAGCAGGAGTTGCATAAACTCTTTATGACCTTACGGGACAAGTTTCAGAAAACACTGGTAATTGTAACCCATGATCATAGTCTGGCCAAAATGGCCGATCGCATCATTACCATGAAGGACGGCCGCATCATTTAATCTGGCTGAAGCTTTCAGATTAGCAGGTCTGTGTCTGAAATGTTGATCTCCTCTTCCACAAAATGGATACCGTATTCTTTTAGTTCTTCCAGTACTGGATTGTATATCTCAGCCTGGATGGGAAGTTGAACACCTTTCTCCTGGTATTTACCTTCGAGGATCCTTCTTGCTACCATGGCCAGAGGTAGCCCCACGGTCAGGGACATGGCAGTGCGTACGGTGTCCTCACCTATGCAGACCATTGTGGTGTATCTTTTTTTCCGGATTCCCTCCTTTTCAAAATCAAACTGATGCTGCATCAGGATCATATCCTTGTCATTCGGCTCCAGCTGCCATTTCTCCTCAAGAATCTTTTGAAGGATCTTGGCGGGACTAAGTCCGGCAACTCCAATTTTAGTTTCATCGAAGATCCCCAGCCATCTCAGCCTGTCCATCATACCAGAATCCCTGTCAAGGCCCAAGTAGTTTAAAAGTTTCTGCTCCACAGGGATATCGGTCCGGTAGGCCATGAAACTGTTGATGAACTCCCTGTAGGTCATCTCCTCGGTATTTTCCATGACATAGGTGTCGTCGGTGGCTCCCAGTTGTACAAAGGTGTCCCAGGCCTCGCAATATCCCGGCCGGCGAATGGTCCCCCGGAACATGGTCTTCAGGTTATGAAGCCCGTAGGTATCCCTGTAAGTAAGAGAATCCCTGTTTCCATATACTTCAAACTCACCCAGCTCCGGAACCTGAATAGTCTCGATACGACTAAATACTTTATGATAGGGGATATACTTAAATTTCCCATTGTGAAGGAAACGTGCACCATCATGTCCTGCCAGTACAACATTTCTCGGATTCCAGGTGAATTTATATCTCCAAGGGTTGTTTTCATAGCCCGGGGCAACCAGTCCACCCGTGCTGGATTCAAAAGCCTGTAGTTCGATTCCCTCGTCCCTGATTTTGTTGATCATTTGCATTGCCGACATATGATCGATTCCCGGATCCACACCACATTCATTCATCAGCACAATTCCCTTTTTCCTGGCTTCACTATCCAGGGCCCTGATGGCAGGAGAGAGGTAGGAGGCAGTGACCATATCCCTGGCCAGTTTTACACAAAAGTCAGCAACCAGGTGGTGCATTCTGGCAGGAAGCATACTAATCACGATGCTTGCCTGCTCAATCTCTTTCTGGCACTGATCGGGATCATAAACATCAAAGCGAAAAGCCTCCCCATTTGCATGGCCATTGATCCGTTCGATGGCATTTTCATGGTTGATATCTCCCACCCGGATCGTCAAATGATGATGCGAATGGTCCAGGAAATATTGTATCAATGAGGTTGAAGAAAGTCCGGCGCCCAGAATAAGAACGGTCTGCATGGGTTTAGTTTTTTAGCTGAGCCTTCAGGATACGGGCAATGTATTTTCCAATAATGTCAAATTCGAGGTTCACTACCGTTCCTGTTTTGAACTTGTGAAAATTGGTTACTTCGTGGGTAAATGGAATGATGGCCACCTGGAATGTTGTATCCTGCGAGTTCACCACAGTCAGGCTAACTCCGTTTACCGATACAGATCCTTTCTCCACGGTGATATGCTCCTCTCCTTTGGGTTCATAAGAAAAGGTGTAATACCAGCTTCCTTCAGCTTCCTTCACTTCAGTGCAAATGGCAGTCAGGTCAACATGTCCCTGTACCATATGTCCATCAAGCCTGGAGTCGAGTCGTGTGCTGCGTTCCAGATTTACCTTATCTCCCACCTGAAGCAAGCCCAGGTTCGTTTTCTGAAGGGTCTCAAGAATAGCGGTAACCGTGTAGCTCCCCTCTTCAACGTGGACCACCGTCAAACATACCCCGTTGTGTGAGATACTCTGGTCGATTTTCAACTCATCAGTAAAGGAGCATTGCATGGTAATATGCAGATTCTCTTGCTCTCTTTCGAGCCGGACCACTTTGGCGGCTTCTTCAACAATCCCTGAAAACATAGACTTATGTATAGGTGTTAGAAATGTTAGGGTACAAAAAGTTGTGGAATAAAGCTAAATACAATATTCCATTGTAACAGGCTTTAAAAATATGTTTAAGAAACGCTGAAAGCCTTCTTGAATTTGTCAACATAGTCCAGCTTCTCCCAGGTAAAGAGCTCCACTTCGAGAGTCTTTTTATCCCAGTAAGGAGATTCGAAAGTTTTCGTAACCATCTGCGGTGTTCGACCCATATGGCCATATGAAGCTGTCTCCAGGTAGATGGGATTCCGCAGTTTCAGGCCCTGCTCTATGGCTGCTGGCCTCAGGTCGTATACCTCTTCAATCTTCCTGGCAATTTCACCATCTGTCATATCCACCTTGGATTTTCCGTAGGTGTTTACAAAAACCCCGATGGGTTCAACAACGCCAATGGCATAGGAGAGTTGCACCAGAATCTCATCGGCAATGCCTGCAGCCACAATATTTTTGGCAATATGGCGTGCAGCATATGCTGCTGACCGATCCACCTTTGATGGATCTTTCCCGGAGAAGGCTCCACCACCATGGGCCCCTTTGCCTCCATAGGTATCCACAATGATTTTGCGGCCGGTTAACCCGGTGTCACCATGTGGGCCACCAATAACAAACTTCCCGGTGGGGTTTACATGGAGAATAAAATGATCGTCGAAAAGCGACTGAAGACGTTCAGGCAGTTGTTTGACCACCCTTGGAATCAGAATCTCTTTTACATCAGTAAGGATCTTCTCCAGCATTCTTTCATCATCGCTATCGAACTCATCATGTTGCGTGGAGATCACAATGGTATGTACTCTGATGGGATTATCATTGTCATCATACTCAATGGTGACCTGCGATTTTGAATCGGGACGAAGGTAAGTCATTACCTTCTCTTCCCTGCGTATATTGGCCATTTCAATGAGCAGTTTGTGGCTCAGATCAAGGGGGAGCGGCATATAGTTATCCCCCTCGTTGGTGGCATATCCAAACATCATGCCCTGGTCGCCAGCTCCCTGCTCCATAGGATCTTCCCTGTCCACACCCCGGTTGATATCGTGACTCTGTTCATGGATCAGTGTAATCACTCCACAGGAGTTATATTCAAACTGGTAATCGCTATTTGTATAACCGATTTTCTTAATGGTCTCTCTGGCCACTTTTTGAACGTCAATATAGGTGGAGGTTCGAACCTCCCCGGCCAAAACCACCTGTCCGGTCGTTACCAGTGTTTCACATGCAACTTTGGATTGTGGATCGAATGCAAGAAATGCGTCCAGCAATGCGTCAGAAATCTGATCCGATACCTTATCGGGATGACCTTCAGAAACCGATTCGGAAGTAAATAAATAAGCCATGAAAAATATTATTAATGTAATACGTTAAAAGTGAGGAAGATGACTGATTGTCGAAAGGAGCCTGTTTTAGCATTTTTTTTCGTGGTTGCAATCAGTCAAATTTCTCCACATCGACTCGACAAAGGAAGCAATTTTCGCTAATGTGACAAAAAAAAGCAGCGTTAAATACGCTGCTTTATTATATTGTGATTTACGAATCTTTAATTACATCCTACAGATTCTATTTTTTTCTCGGCCCTGGCCAGGAAAGGATCTTCGGTCACTTTCTGCAGAGCTTCGCAAGCCTCATCATATTGTTTTGTACTTTGATAGGCTGATCCAAGCTCAAAATTGATGGCGGAGAGCCAGATAGTCTCTTTTTCATAAAGCAGAGCTTTTTGAGCGTATTCAATGGCTTGTTCCGATTGGTCCGTTTTGTTGGCAACCATCGCCAGGTTATAAAGGGCACGTGGGTTGTCAGGATTAGCAGTAAGTGCATTTTCGCAGGCTTCCACAACGTAAGTAAAGTCATTCTCCTCTGGATCGATGGCGCTTACTTCTTCCATAATGAATTTGTTGTAGTAAGAGTCAATGACACCGTTTATTTTTCCGACGGTTTTGGTATCATTCTTGGCCGTAGCACCCTCTTTGGCTTTAGCAAAGGATTCCAGCATCAAATCAGATTCATCCTTATCGAGGTAAACCATCCCTTTGCCCTGGTATGCCTGGTAAATGTTTTCATTTAAGGCAAGCGCTTTATCAAAATACTCAATGGCCGCATCGTAAGATTTGTTTTTCCACTCCTGGTTTCCTTGCCTTACATACAGTTGGGGCAAATAGCCACTGGCTTTCTTACTGATATCTTCATTGTTATTATAAAGGGTTGCAGTTGTCACGGTATTCTCCAGGTAAGGAATAGCGTTGTCGTACTGTTTCCTCTTCATGAAGGTGGTGGCCTGCCTGTAATAAGTTGCAGGAATTTGCTTTTCTGCCTGCGCTTTCATATCGTTGGCCTCAGCGCCAACTACTTCAGCCATGGTCAGCACCTGGTTAAAGTGTTCAAGTGCTACGTTATACTCCTGGGCGTTGAGCTTTTCAACACCG
>DAOWFP010000180.1 GCA_030637895.1 Bacteroidota bacterium
ATTTAGCGCTGCTAATTCGGACCTAAGATTTTTATTTTCTTGTTGATAAATAATTTCTCTGGGCGTAGGGTAAAAACGCTCAAATCCAAATCTCATCAGAATTGCAAGGCAAATAAGGCCAAATGAGAAGAGTCCCACGTAACGGTATAATTGTTGTCGCGTTAGCCTAACACGCTCATACCGAAGTGTTTCCGGGTTTATATAGTACTTCTTTCCGAACATCTGCTATCTTAAAGGGGCTAAAAATAGAAAATGGCTATTAATATCCCAAATATTAATCAATTAATTTATTTTTGTGCCTCTCAATGATATTATTTACGAAATTTGTCCTCCCGGGTTACCTTTTTTTTAAATTATCAAAAATTATTAACATGAGTTCACAGGAGATCAGGCAGGCATTTCTGGATTTTTTTAAGGAGAAACAGCACCATATTCTCCCCTCCGCCCCCATGGTCCTGAAGAACGATCCCACCCTGATGTTTACCAATGCGGGCATGAATCAGTTCAAAGACTATTTCCTGGGAACACGCAAATCCACCAACCAAAGGGTCACAGATACACAGAAATGCTTGCGGGTTACCGGTAAACACAACGACCTGGAAGAAGTGGGTCACGACACCTATCATCATACCATGTTTGAGATGCTAGGCAACTGGTCCTTTGGCGACTACTTCAAAAAAGAAGCTATCGCTTGGGCCTGGGAATTCCTCACCGAACGAATGAAGCTGGATACAGAGCGGATCTATGTCACGGTGTTCGAAGGTGATCCCAAAGATGGAGTGGAACGCGACCAGGAGGCATATGACCACTGGAATGAGTTACTTCCTCCCTACCGCATCCTGGATGGCTCCAAAAAAGATAACTTCTGGGAGATGGGCGAAACAGGACCCTGTGGACCCTGTTCTGAAATTCACCTGGACCTTCGGGATGAAGCTGATCGGAAAAAGATACCTGGTGCGGACCTGGTTAACCGAAATCACCCCCTTGTGATTGAGATCTGGAACCTGGTCTTTATCCAGTTTAATCGGAAAGCCAGCGGGGAATTGGAGAATCTGCCCGAAAAGCATGTGGACACGGGCATGGGATTTGAGCGGCTCTGCATGGCCATCCAGCAGAAGAAATCCAATTATGATACGGATATTTTCCAAGCCATTATCGGAGAAATTGCCAAACTCTCCGGCACCCGCTACGGATCTGACCACTCCACCGATGTGGCCATGCGGGTTGTGGCTGACCACCTGAGGGCCATCGCATTCTCCATCGCCGACGGACAACTTCCCACAAATAACAAGGCCGGATATGTGATCCGCAGGATTCTTCGAAGAGCCGTCCGCTACGGATATACCTACCTGGAGCAGAAAGAACCCTTTATTCATAGCCTGGTCCCTGCCCTTTTGGACACCATGGGTGGAGCCTTTCCTGAGCTTGTGGCACAACAAGATCTGATTCAGCGTGTGATTAAGGAGGAGGAACAATCCTTCCTTTCCACCCTGGAAACGGGTATGGGACTGCTGGACCGCCTGGTGGATAAAGCCAAAGCTGAAAAAAGCCAGGCCATTCATGGAAGAGAGGTCTTCATTCTCTATGACACCTTCGGTTTTCCCCTGGATCTGACCGAACTGATCCTTTCTGAACACGGGATGAAGGTGAACCGGGATGAGTTCAGGGAAGAGATGGATATGCAAAAGAACCGTTCCCGTAAAGCTGCCGAGACCGAGTCGGGCGACTGGACAGTTCTAATGGCCGATGACACTGAAGAGTTTGTGGGGTATGACTGGCTTAGCACAGAGGTGAAGATCACCCGTTACCGGAAGGTCATGGCTAAAAAACGTGAACTGTACCACCTGGTTTTCAATCTTACTCCCTTCTATGCCGAGAGCGGCGGACAGGTAGGTGATCGCGGGATCATTGAAAATGAAAAGGAGAAGGTGGAGATCATCGATACCCGCAAAGAGAATGAACTGATCATCCATGTGGCAAAAAAGCTTCCTGATGATCCTGCTGCAGTCTTCAAAGCAAAAGTAAACCAGGAGCGAAGAACCCGAACCGCCAATAACCATACGGCAACCCACCTGATGCATCATGCCCTCAGGGAGGTGCTGGGAGAGCATGTGGAACAGAAAGGTTCGCTGGTGGAACCCGATTACTTTCGCTTTGACTTCAGCCATTTCCAGAAAGTTAGCGACGAAGAGCTTCGGAAGGTGGAACATAAGGTCAACCATATGATCCGCCTCAACAGCGCCATCGAGGAACATCGCACCTTACCCATGAGCAAAGCAGAGGAAATGGGAGCCCTGGCCCTCTTTGGGGAAAAGTATGGCGATGCTGTGAGGGTCATTAAATTCGGCGAGTCGGTGGAACTCTGTGGGGGAACCCATGTAGCAGCCACCGGTCAAATCGGCATTTTCAGAGTCTTCAGGGAATCCTCCATAGCTGCAGGCATCAGACGCATTGAAGCCTTCACCGGGGAGGTTGCAGAACGCTATATTGATGAACATTTGGAAATGGTCAAGCAAATCGCAGGCAACTTTGAGAACCAGAAAGATTTAGTGAAAGCGGTCCGGTCTGTGCTTGATGAGCATAGTTCGCTTGCCAAACGGGTGGGGAAATTCCAGAAGAATATGCTGAGCGTCATAGCCAGAAACCTGCAGGACAAGATGGAGATCATTGGAGATACCGTGCTTGCCACCTCCAGGGTTGAGCTTGATGATCCGGCCCTATTGCGGGACCTGGCCTTCCAGGTTCGCTCCAGATACCCCAAGATATGCCTTGTTCTGGGTGCAGAAATTGGGGGTAAGGCCCACCTGGCCATAATGCTGGCTGATGTGGCCATTGAGAATTACGGACTCAATGCTTCTACCCTCATTCGGGAGGTATCCAAAGAGATCCAGGGTGGTGGGGGTGGTCAGCCCTTCTTTGCCACTGCTGGCGGCAAAAATCCCAAAGGCATTGATGCTGCCCTGGCCAAAGCAGATAAACTCATTAAGGAAAGCATAGATTAGCTATTGGTTAACAGTTATTGGTTACTAGTTAAGAGGTACTAGCTACTAGTTGCTCTTTTGCTGGTGAGAAGCAAAGCTCCGAACATAATGGTGCCATTTACAATCAGAAGTTCAAAGCCAAATTGATATCCATTGAAGAGTTGCTCCGAAAAGTGGCTCAGGAGAAAGGAGAGTACAGGCGAGAGCATTGCCAGCAGGGGAACGATCCGGTCCCGCACCTGAAGCCGGGTAAAAAGTCCGAAAGCATATAGTCCCAGCAAGGGACCATAGGTATATCCAGCTACCCGGAAGATAGCCGAGATCACACTTTCGTCGTTGATGGCCCGGAACAGCATTATCACCAGTCCAAGCACCACCGAAACCGCCAGGTGCACCCATCTGCGCGTACGGGTCAGCTTACGCTCCTCCCATTTTGCTGCATCCAGGATATCCACGGTGAATGATGTAGTAAGCGCTGTAAGTGCCGAATCGGCACTGGAGTATGCCGCAGCTACCAGTCCCACGATAAAAAAGATGCCCACCACCTGGGGCAGGTATCCTCCTGTGGCTACCAATGGAAAGAAATTATCGGTGGTTTCCGGTATGGCCATCCCATTGAAGTGTGCAAACTGGATCAGGACAGCACCCAGGAAGAGAAAGACCAGGTTGACCGGAACCAGGGAGATACTCATGAGGTACATGTTCTTTTTTGCCTCTTTGATATTCCTGCAGCTCAGATTCTTCTGCATCATGTCCTGGTCCAGTCCAGTCATCACAATGGTGATAAAGGCTCCACTCAGAAAGTGCTTGAAAAAATGATTTTCCTTATGCCAGCCATCAAAGACCCAAATCTTTGCATCATCTCCCGCCACCACTCGGCCAATCATCTCTCCCATGGAAAGATCCATGGAGCGGGTGATCAGAATGATGGAAACCACCACGGCGGTAAGCATACTAAAGGTCTGCAGTGTATCGGTCCAGATAATGGTCTTGATACCCCCACGAAAGGTATAGAGCCAGATCAGGCCGATGGTTACACTCACCGTTACATAGAAGGGGATGTTCCACGCTTCAAAAACAGCAAGCTGCAGTACACTGGCCACCAGGAACAATCTGAAGGATGCCCCGATGATGCGGGAGAGCAGGAAAAAAGAAGCCCCGGTTTTGTATGAGAATCTGCCAAAACGTTCCTCCAGGTAGGAGTAAATACTGGTTAACTGCAATCTGTAATAGAGTGGCATCAACACATTGGCAATCACAGCATAACCCAGCAGGTAACCGAGGACCATCTGCATATAGGAGAACTGGCTGTCGGCCACCCATCCGGGTACTGAGATAAAGGTGACTCCAGAGAGCGATGCACCGATCATGCCGAAGGCAACCACATACCAGGGCGATTTGCGTTCGCCCAGAAAGAAAGCTTCATTTCCTGCTTTGCGTCCTGTGAACCAGGAGATGACCAGCAGAAGCAGGAAGTAGGCCAGGATAATGGATATGATCAGTGTTGCTGACAAAGTGTGTCAAAATTGAATAAAATCGCACGAAGATGAAAATTATAAGTGCTATTTTTGATCCCACATGCATAACTACTCATCAAAATTACTGGAAGAAGCTGTAGAGGAGTTCGCTACACTTCCGGGGATCGGAAGGAAAACTGCCCTCAGGCTCGTACTGCACCTGCTCAAACAGGAAGACAGGGAGGTGGAACATTTCGGTCAAACCATCCTGCGAATGAAAAAAGAGATTGTAAGCTGCAGGGAGTGTCACAATATTTCAGATAGCGAACTTTGTCATATATGCTCTGATACGTACCGCGACAAGCAAACCATCTGTGTCGTGGAATCGATCCGTGATGTGATGTCCATTGAGAATACACAACAATTTTCCGGAGTCTACCACGTGCTTGGAGGGATCATCTCCCCCATGGATGGCATAGGTCCGGCCGATCTGACCATTGAATCGCTGGAGCAGAAGGTGAAATCCGGAGAATGCAAGGAAGTCATTCTGGCACTCAGCACCACCATGGAGGGCGATACCACCAATTTCTATATCTACCGACGGCTCCAGGAGTACCCGCTTATCATCTCCACCCTGGCCCGGGGCGTGGCCATTGGTGACGACCTGGAATATGCCGATGAGGTGACCCTGGGGCGTTCCCTCCTTAACCGCACCTCCTTTGAGGAGACTTTTAAACATAGCAAACATGGAACTTAAGAAGAACAAATATACCATTGGGGACCTTTCAGTAATTGACCTTGCACAGATGCACGGATCACCGCTCTATATTTATGATTCTGCTACAATGATCCGTCAGTACGAGCTGATTACCGGTGCTTTCTCGGGGACCAGGGTGAAAATTAACTATGCCTGCAAGGCACTCACCAATGTCAATGTGCTGAAGCTCTTCAAGTCTATGGGTTCTGGATTGGATGCCGTATCTATACAGGAGGTGACCCTGGGGCTGAAGGCAGGATTTGCACCCCAGGACATCCTTTACACTCCCAATTGCGTCTCCATTGAAGAGATCGAAGAAGCAGTGGAACTTGGTGTCCGTATCAATATCGATAATATTGCCATCCTGGAGGAATTCGGACACATATATGGTGCAAAAATACCCGTATGTGTTCGTATCAATCCACATGTGCTGGGGGGCGGTAATAACAAAATCTCCACAGGACATATCGATTCAAAATTCGGCATTTCCATTTATCAGATGCCCCATGTACACCGTATTGTGGAGACCAATCATATGAAGGTGGAGGGGATCCATATGCACACCGGGTCGGACATCCTCGACATGGAGACCTTCCTGAGGGCATCAGAGATCATGTTTGAGACAGCCAAAGAGTTTAAGGAACTGGACTATGTGGATTTTGGCAGTGGATTCAAGGTACCTTACAAGGCCGATGATGTCTCGACCGATGTGGAGGCCCTGGGCAAAGACCTCTCCAAACGGTTTAACCTGTTTTGCAAAGAGTATGGTAAGGAACTCACCCTTATATTTGAACCCGGGAAGTTCCTGGTGAGTGAAGCCGGATATTTTGTGGCACGTGTAAATGTGATCAAACAGACCACCTCCACTGTATTTGCAGGGCTCGATACCGGCCTCAACCACTTTATCAGACCCATGTTCTATGATGCATATCATGAGATTATCAATGTGAGCAAGCCCGGAGGAAAAACACGCATCTATACTGTGGTGGGATATATCTGCGAGACCGATACCTTTGGATGGAACCGCAAGATCAGCGAGGCGACAGAAGGCGATTACCTGCTCTTTAGAAATGCAGGGGCCTACTGTTATGCCATGTCGTCCAATTACAATTCCAGGTTCCGCCCGGCCGAGGTCCTGGTGCACCAGGGAAAGGACCACCTGATCAGAAAAAGAGAGGACATGGAAGACCTGCTCCGTAATCAGGTAGAACTCGATAGCTTGTAACAAACTGCCATGGATTTATCAATTATCATCGTCAACTACAATGTCAGGTATTTCCTGGAACAATGCCTGCACTCTGTGCAACAGGCTATTAGTAAGTTGAAGGAGGAAGGCTTTGAGGCGGAGGTAAGCGTGGTGGATAACAATTCGGTGGATGGATCTGTAGGCGAGGTACGCCTGAAGTTTCCCAGCGTTAAGTTGATCGAGAACAGGGAAAATGCAGGTTTCTCCCGGGCTAATAACCAGGCCATTGAGCTGTCGTCGGGCCGTTATATCCTGCTGCTGAATCCCGACACCGTGGTGGAGGAGGATACCTTCCTAAAATGCATCGATTTTATGGATTCCCACCCGGATGCAGGTGCATTGGGCGTTAAGATGATTGATGGCAAGGGGGCATTTCTTCCCGAATCAAAACGTGCCCTTCCCACCCCTGAGGTCTCCTTTTATAAAATGTTTGGACTTTCATCACTCTTTCCAAGATCTAAACGATTTGGGAAATACAACCTGGGACACCTGGACAATGACAGCACGCATATCGTGGATGTACTGGCAGGTGCGTTTATGTTTTTGCGAAAAGAAACCCTGGAGAAAACCGGCAACCTGGATGAGAGCTTCTTCATGTACGGAGAGGATATTGATCTCTCTTACCGGATCACCCAGGCCGGATACCTCAACTACTACTTCCCCCAGACCACCATTATTCATTACAAGGGAGAAAGTACCAAAAAAGGAAGTCTTAATTACGTACTTATGTTTTACCAGGCCATGATCATCTTCGCCGGTAAACATTTTAGTTCCAGGAAAGCACGTACCTTCAGCATACTGATCAATATAGCCATTTATTTGCGGGCAGCACTTTCCCTTATAAGACGTTTTGTCAGTCGCATCTACAGACCTCTGCTCGATGGACTTATCATCTACCTGGGCTACCTGTTTGTCCTGCCCTTTTGGGAACAGGTCAGGTTCAATACGGTGGATTACTACCCACCCCTTTTTCTCAGGGTGGTGGTGCCTTCATACATCCTGATCTGGCTGAGCTCCCTGTACTATGCCGGAGCGTATGATAAACCAATGCGGTTTTTATCCTTTCTGAAAGGGCACCTGGCGGGCACTGTGGCCATTCTGGTCATATACGCCATGTTGCCGCTTGAATGGAGGTACTCACGGGCACTGATTTTTCTGGGATCGCTCTGGGCCATGGTCGGCACACTGGGTATCCGGCTGGTACTTCATCTGGCCGGAGTCGCTGATTTTCAAATAGATCTGAACAAGCAAAAACGAATGGTTATCGTGGGCATGGAAGAGGAAGCCCGGCGGGTAGCCAAGCTTTTGCAGGAGACTCATGCCCGGCCCGAAATTGCAGGTTTCGTCTCCCCCTCATCGGATAAGCTGGCAGGAGACGGGAACCCGGATTATATTGGTCATATTGACCAGATCGATGAGATAGCAGGCATCCACCGTCTGGATGAAATTATTTTTTGCTCCAAGGATCTCTCCTCCAGGAGGATCATCAAGATTATGACCCGGCTCATAGGAAGCTCTGTAGACTTCAAGATTGCACCACCGGAGAGCCTCTCGATCATTGGCAGTAACTCCATAAATACCTCGGGCGACCTTTACACCATTCATTTCAACTCCATTGGAAAGGAGTCGAACCGGCGCAACAAAAGACTGTTTGACGTGGTATCATCCTTCCTGCTATTGATCACCTTCCCGCTCTGGTTCCTCTTTGTAAAGGGCCATTTCAATAGTGTGGGAAACACGCTCTGGGTGCTATTGGGATTCCGTACATGGGTCGGATACCTAAGTGCAGAGCACAGGGGACAGCCCGAATTGCCGCGTCTTAAAAAAGGCATCCTGCACCCTGGAAGCCACTACACAACTGAGACCCTTGACCCCAATAGAATTAATGAGATTAACGTGGTCTATTCCAAAGATTACCGCGTCCTCAATGACCTGTTAATAATCGTGAGGAACTTCCGAAAGATCTAAAAGCAAATTTGATTAAATTTATCAAAATTGCTTCCTGTATGAGAAGACTTCTGTTTTCATTCTTCCTGATTTTTCTTTTAAACCCATCCCTGATTTTTGCTCAAAGAGACTCACTGCGTAATGTATTCCTGGATGCAGAATCCTGGTTCCTCTTTGAAGAGTACGCCGATGCCCTCCCCCTCTACGAGTCGCTGATTAAGTCGGACCCGGGCAATAACAACCTCAACTACAAAATCGGTATTTGTCTCCTGAACGATCCCTACCAGAAGGACAAAGCGATCCAGTACCTGCTTAATGCAAGCAACAACATCAATCCATCATATAAAGAAAACAGTTTAAAAGAACGAACAGCCCCACCCGATGCGCTTTACTACCTGGGAAATGCCTACCAGGTCAATGAGCTGCTGGATCGCGCCATTGAATCCTACGAGGAGTTTCTGAAAGTGATGGACCAGTCTGTGTATGACGAAGAGCTTGTTCAGACTCAGATCAAATCCTGCGAAAACGCTAAGCGCCTCCTTACCATGCCGGTAGATATTGACCTGCTACTTATTGACTCACTTATCAATACCCGCTATTCCGATATACACCCGGTGGTTTCGGGCGATGGAACAAAAATGGCTTTTGTAACCGAATTGCCATTCTATGATGGGGCCTTCTTTACCGAAAAGACTGCTGATGGCTGGTCCTATCCCCAGATGATTACTCAAATGCTGGGATTTGATGCAGATGTTTATCCGGTTGCCCTGTCTTACGATGGGACCGAAATGATCCTTTATTACGATGATGATTACATCGGGAACCTGTATCACAGCCGGATGGAGGATGGGCTCTGGACACCTGCCACCAAGATGGGTGAGCACATATCTACCAAATACTGGGAATCCCATGCATCTTTCAGTAAAGATGGTCAGATCCTTTACTACACCAGTAACAGGAAGGGAACCCTTGGCGGGCTCGATATCTACCTGTCTGAGAAGCAAGCCGACGGGAAGTGGGGCCCTCCCGTAAACCTGGGAAGCACCATCAATACCCGCTTCAATGAGGAGTGCCCCTATATCAGTGAAGATGGGAGGACACTCTATTTTAGTTCCTATGGCCATTACAACATGGGAGGATATGACGTTTTCTATTCCAGGAAAAAAGCCGATGGCACCTGGGCCGAACCAGTCAATATGGGCTACCCCATCAATACAACGGACGACGATCTCTTTTTCCAGCCCTTCAACAATGGCAATAATGCCTATTATGCCATTTACAGCCCCAAAGGTATTGGACTTCACGATATCTATTACATGAGTATCTATTCGGTGAACAATCCAAGGCTCTACTCCGTTACCGGCAATCTCCGCACCGAAGACGGCAGGATCGATTCGACCCGAATGGCCATCTATGTGATCGATACCGACAGCGGTGATACACTCATATACACCTCTCCTTCAGAGGAAGGAGCATTTGCCTTCAATCTGAAACAGGGGATCTATGAGCTTCATTTCATAGGTGAAGGTTATGAAGAGCTGATCAGACCACTTCAAATCACAAGCCGATCCAATAAGCAGGGCATCGCCCTTGTGGACAATATGGTACTTCCTTTTGTTAAAGAGGAGGCTGAACTTACGGAGGAAGCTGAACTGTTTGAGGGTGATGAAAGCCAGATTAAACTGAAAGTAACGCAGGTCGAAGAGGTGGCAGGCATACCGCTTGTTATTCCTGTTATTGCACCCAAAGGAAGTACCCTCATTGTGAGAACTTACAAGGATAGTGTACTGGTAAGTACAGATACCCTGGTGACAGAGAAACGTAAAACCGAGCTTCAGATTATTCCTTTACCAGGCACCAGTGAGGTGGAGCTGGAGCTGACCGATGAGGAGGGTAACATTCACCGGAACCGCCTGCTTGTTGTGGGGAGCCTGGAGCAGATGCATGAGGATGAGCAGCCCATAATCCCAGACGAACTCGTCCCTGAAAATCTTGTGGGGATCATGCTCCTGGACATGCAGCGCAGTTCTGATGGCGCACTGCAGGATTTCCTGATGGAGCTGGACCCGGGAAAGGAAGATCTCGGAAGTGAGGAGGAGTTGATTTCCCACCTCTATGACCAGGCCAGCACCCAGGATTATAAACCTGAAGATGTTGACCTGCTGCTTACTGAAACCCTGGCGGGTGGTGATGCAGAACTGCTTCTGCAGCACTTGATAGAACAATCGGATGGGCCGCTGAAAGCCTACCTGGATCAGTTGGACCTGGAAGCCGAGGGTATTTCAACCAGCCAGGACTTGCTCAATCACCTTGAAAGGGTGGCCGACACAGAGGATTTCTCCATGGACGATGTAAGAAAGGCGATGCTGGAGAGCCTGGAGAGGCCCCTGGAAGTTTGCCGTCTCTATGAAGAGTTGCTCGGTACAAGCGAAGGGACTGTCAGGGAAGTTCTGGAATCGCTGGATCTTCGCGAAAATGAGGTCTATACAATCGACCAGTTCATTGACCTGCTATCCAGCGAACTGGAGAGAAGAGGAATGAGCAAAAAAGAGATTGAACAGGTACTTCGTGAACTACTTGGAGATCAGTATAGTGGAAGCGATTCCACTAAAAGCAGAGCTGCCTGGCCCCTGCTGGTGCTGCTTGTTGTTGCAGGAGCGGGGCTTGTCTGGTTTATCATCGCCTGGTGGAGGCGCCGTGAAAAGAGAGAAATAGGGGGATAAATAGCTGGTTTTATGAGAATCTCTATTCTCCAATTTTTATTGTACTGTCAATTAAATTTTTAAATTTGTAATATCACGCTAAATCCACTCAAAATGAGAAGGCTATTCCTGTTCACGTCTTTTTGTCTTCTATCTTCCCTTATTCTTGCCCAAAACGTAAAGGTTGACTTCAACGATGGAGAGTTCTTTCTTGCTGAAGAGGATTATGAGGAAGCCCTGTATGCCTTTGGTAAGGTCCACAACAAGGGATACCAGGACAATGCATACATCAACTATCGAATGGGCTTATGCCTGATCAACATTTCCGGGCGAAAAACGGAATCGATTCCCTATTTTGAGAAAGCTGTGCAAAGCATTTCAAGCAATGTGAAGGAGGGGAAATTTGATGAGGAGGATGCTCCCCCCGATGCCCTGTTGTACCTGGGGAACGCTTACAGGATTAATATGGAGATTGATAAGGCCATTGAAAAGTACAATGCCTTTGCTAAATACATTGATCCCAAAGATGTAACCCTGCAGGCCTATGTGGACCAGCAGATCGTTTCGTGCGGGAATGCGCTGGTGGGTACTGCCAGCCCTGTCGAAATTTCTATCGGGAACCTGGGGCAACTCCAGGAGACCCACTCCTCCAGATACAATATGCAGGTATCGGGCGACCTCCAGACCATGGCATTTATGGGGAAAAATCCATTTTACAATGGTATCTACGTAGCAGTCAAGAATGGCGAGGTGTGGGGCAAACCTATGAACATAACCCCATCCATTGCTTCCGATGGGAATATGGATGTGGTCGCCTTATCATATGACGGAATGATGATGTTACTGGCAGTTACGGACCATTTTACATCTAATATCTATTTATCAAGCTACGAAAACAGACGATGGAACCCGGCAGTCTCCCTGGGCAAACCTATCAACTCCAAATATTATGAGGCTCATGCCTGCTTCTCACCAGATGGCAAATCCATCTACTTCTCCAGTAACCGAAAAGAATCTATGGGGGGCATGGATATTTTCCGTAGTAAGCTAAAGGAGAATGGCGCATGGGGAGAGCCAGTAAACCTGGGACCAGGCATCAATACCATATTGAGTGAGGAAGCCCCGTACATGAGTCCTGATGGGAAACGGCTCTATTTCAGTTCTCAGGGTCACAGTACCATGGGAGGATTCGATGCATTCTATTCGGAGGTACTGGCTGATGGCAGCTTTCACTCTGTCCCTGTTAACCTGGGTTATCCCCTGAACACCTCAGATGATGACTATACCTACTCACCGGAAGGGGTAAGTGAAGAGAACAGCTCCTTTATTTTCTCCCATGGGATCATTGAGGAATATGATCTCCTTAAATTTGAAATGATAGCTCGCGACCAAAGTCCGGTTCCGGTAGGCCTGGAGGAAGTGGAAGAGGTGGAAGAGGTGGAAGAAGTTGCCGAGGTAACCGAGCCTGAACCTGAACCTGTTGCTACACCCGAGAAATACTACCTCAGACCGATCTATTTTGATTTTGACAGCTATTCACTGACCAGTGATGACATAGCGAAACTGGATATCCTCACCTCCATCCTGGAGAAGCATTCAATCTTACAAATTGAAATCACCGGGCACACCGATACCAAGGGTACCATTGAGTACAACCAGCGCCTTTCGGTTAATCGTGCAAAATCCGTTTACAAGTACTTGATACTTAACGGAGTTTCAAAGGATCGCATGACAGTAACCGGGATGAACGAAAGTGAAAATGTGGCAAGGAATACCACCAGGGATCATAGAGATGCTCCCGATGGAAGGATGCTGAACCGCAGAGTTGAGTTCAAGGTTAGCCTCGCGAAGGGTGTGATAGTCGAAATGGAAAAAGTAGAGATTCCTCAGCATTTGAAGCTGGATGAGTAGTTCCCTAATCCTGAAAGGTATGAAGAGACACCTGTCTTTATCCATAGTACTATGCATGATTGCTGCTTCCCTTGTGGCTCAGACCTCAGAGGATAATTTCTACGATGCAATCTATTTTTACCAAGAAGAAGAGGATTACCAGGAAGCACAATTTCTGTTCAAAGTGGTCCTCAGGGATGAACCCAGAAATGCAAATGTCAAATATTGGCTTGGCATGTGCTACAACAACATCCAGGGCGAGGAACACATGGGGATTCCTTACTTTATTGAGGCCACCCATAGTGTCACCCAGAAATACAAAAAAGAAAGGTATTCGGAAAAAAGGGCCCCACACCACGCCTGGTTTTACCTGGCGGAAGCCTATAGCAAGACCAACCAGATGGATGAAGCCCTTGAGGCCCTGACTTATTTCAAGGAATTGAAAGATTTTGATTCCAAATATAATGCACGGATTACCGAAGAGGCCGTGCAGGCTGTTGAAAGAGCCAAGATTATCAAGGATGCTGAAATCAATATTCGGGGACTCTATTTCAATGAGCCCATCAACAGTCCAGAGAATGATTATAACGGTGTGATCTCAGGAGATGGCAGCATGATGGTCTGGGCCAATACTAAGACATTTTATGAAGCTGTCTACATGTCAACCCGGAAGGATAACCAGTGGGGAGTTCCCATCCTGATTACGCCCCAGATTGTCTCAGACGGCGATCTCCTGCCTACAGGTCTCTCCTTCGACGGAACAAGCCTGCTGCTGGTTAAAAGTGGTAAAAAGCGCAATAACGATATCTGGATTAGTCACTTTAATGGCAAGATTTGGAGTCCGGCCGAACCCATAACTGGAGAAATCAACTCGGGTTCCA
>DAOWFP010000120.1 GCA_030637895.1 Bacteroidota bacterium
CAGGGTGCCGCTCCCGTAATATTGTTCAAAGAATTGTTTCTCCTTGTTCCATCCCTTTTCAATGACCTCCAGGAAAATCTTATCCCTTGTCAGGTGTAATTCTTTCAGATCGGCAGGAAAGGACCTTTTGTTTGCCAGGCGGATGGCGCGGTCAAGAGCTACCCAGGCCATAACCTTGGAGTAAACGAAATGTTGTTGTCCTCCCCTGACTTCCCAGATACCATCATCTTTTGAATCCCAGTTTTTACTAATCCATTTGACATGTTTATAGATATGATTCCATCCAGAGAAAGAGATCGGCCTTACATGCTTGTCAAAGAGGTAAATAGAATCAAGCAGCTCCCCATAGATATCGAGCTGAATCTGATCATAGGCTCCGTTACCGATACGGACCGGGGAAGATCCCATGTATCCTTCCAGGTGATCCAGGTTTGTTTCGGTTAATTTACGCCGCCCGTCGATGCCATACATAATCTGCAGGTACCCGGAGTCATCCTCACTCGATCGTTCCACAATCCATTTCATAAAATTCATGGCCTCATCTGTAAAGCCAATCCTGAGAAAAGCATAGATGGTAAATGCTGCATCCCTGATCCAGGTATACCTGTAGTCCCAGTTTCTTTCTCCCCCGATCCCTTCGGGCAGACTGCAGGTTGGTGCGGCAACAATGGCACCGGTGGGCTCAAAAGTCAGAAGTTTCAATATCAGTACCGAGCGGTGAACCATCTCGCGCCATCGCCCCTTGTATTGCGATTTGGAGAGCCAGTTTCTCCAGTACTCGATGGTATTCCTGAACCTGGCTTCGGCCTGGGTGGACGAATAGCTGATGGTACATCCCTCACCCTTTTGGATCTTGTGTAATACAAATACAGCGGTTTCGCCCTCTTCTATGATCTCAAATTCGGCCTTAGCACCCTGATCATTTTTTTGAAGAGGGATAGTACTTGCCAGTCCCATGCTCAGGTCGGGAGTGTGAAAAGAGGCTCCCTTCCCGGACAGAGTGGTTTCATGCGTATCAAGGGCATAATTAAAGGCAGGATAACACTCCAGCCTCATTCTCATCCTGCCGTGGACACCCTTTACCCGCCTGACGATCCGGTAATCATACTCATTGACAATATCGGAACCCACAGGCATGTAATCTGTGATCTCCACAATGCCTTCAGCATTGTAAAATCTGGTGATCAATACATTGGTGTCGGGCCAGTAATGTTGTTTGCATTTACTGTCAGCAATGGCAGGCGAAATTTTAAAATACCCCCCTTTGCGATCATCCAGGATGGAAGCAAACAGACTTGGCGAATCGAAGTGGGGAAAACAGAACCAATCAATGGATCCGTCCAGGCCCACCAGTGCAGCGGAGCGCATGTTACCAATAATTGCATAATTTTCAATGGGTTGATATGCCATTTTGCTGATTTTATTTCACCTGGTTGAAACATCAAGATAGGAAAAACATAAATACCTACCGGACCATAAAGGTGGTTTCAGCCCGAATTGGTTCCCCCTTGTCATTGTGTCCCCGGAAAAGCACCACATACTCGCCTGGGTAATCAGGTGCGGTAAAAGATATCCCAGAGGGTGATCCCTTCCGCAGTGTGTAGTTGGGTATCCACAAGAGGGTATTCCGCGTATCGGGTATTTGATCATCCAATAATGTGGGTTCCATATGGGTCAGAACAGTAGGATACATGGCCTCGTAATCGATAAAAAAGGAGTGCTCGGGCAGATCAATACCTGCCATATCCCGATCCATGGAGCGCAGATTGATAATGCCTCCGTAGCGAAGATCCCCCTTGACATACACATCTTCGATCACATCGATTTGCTTAATTTTTGCCGGTGACAGGGACATAAACTGCTCCATATCAAGGACAGGCACCTGATCGACCATTACCATGGCCTCATAAAGGGACAGGGACGGATTTTCACTTTCGATTTGCAGGATGGTCCTCCTCTTCCGGGTTTGGGGAGTTACACCGGGAACAAGGTTTAGAAATACCTCCCGGAGTGTAGGCAGGAGCACATATTGATCCAGGTCCACAGAATGGGTAGGTGTGCCATAAAAAGTAGGAACTTCGTCACCAGTATCCCGATTCAAGAGTGTATCGGTTTGCCCGAATATTTTGCATAACTGCACGTTTCTGGCCATGATGGCAGCCCATTTCTCCTCACTTTCTGTCAGGGTAAACGGGGAGAGCGGAAAATGGATCTGGCGGGGATCAAAATCCTGATCGATTCGTACCTCCACCGGTTCATTATCGGGACCTTCTGGTAGAACAAAAATCTCCAGTTTTCCACTTCTCATTGGAAGTCCCACGGTAAACTTTCCGTGAGAATCACTGCGACAAACAAGATATCCGGACACATCACTCATCAGGGTGAAGTGAATCACGGCAGGGGGAAGCCCTTCATTAACCCCATCCGGATATTGAACAGAACCCGAAAGGGAGGGCCCGTATCTGTCCGGCAGAAAGTTCACCCGGAAACTTGCCTCATAATCCTTCTCAGGAAGCTGGCTAACGGAAGGCACAACACTGAGAGGAACAACAGTATAGCAGCCGCTCATGCTATCCGGTACTTGCCCACCAGAAAGCAAAAGATCAAGCGCTACACTTTCCCCCCTCTCAAATGAAGAGGCATGATTCATAAATTCCAGTTTTCTCTCCGAGCCGCTGTGGAGCGGAAGAAGGACCCTGCTTGTTTCCGTCGAATTGACATGGTCCAGTTCTGAACGGTGGGGATTGATAATACGTAAGGGTAGGTAAGTGAAAGTTTCCGGCCCCCGATTTCTCATCCAGCGGGTATAGCATCTGAGATAGTAGTGGCCCGTAAGCAAATCCGCCGGAATCCTGATCTCCCCGGCCGCCACCCCCTTACGAATGGGGTACTTGCCCCAGGCCATGCGCTTTCCATCCACCGATACCAGTTCCACATAGAGTATAGTGCTCCATGGATCGGGACCGGTGGGTCCGCTAACAAATACCGTGGCACGGAAGTGGATCAGCTCCTCACACATGTAGAGAGACCGGTCCGTAAAACAATCCACCTCCTCCAGGATCTGAGCAGCCTCGTCGGTCCAGACAGAATCGAAGGGCGAATGCTGCGCATAAAGATCAGTACTGATCAGGACCAGCAATGTCAGCATCAGTCCTCCCAGAACACTTCTCCCCAGCTGGAATCCCCAGCTCACGCTATGTTTATTGACTACCATGATTCCCAATTTATCGGTCGAATAGTATCACCCCCCTGGATCCGGCAATCGAAACACTCCTCGGGCCCCCAGAAAGAAGGCTGGAAAGGACCTGGGATATATAGGTATACCGGGAAAAGACCGGGTCCCAGAACCCCGATAGAGCTCATGGGTTCATACTGGCACTGAATATGAGGAACATTAAATTCAAAGAGGTTGTTGTTATGGACGAAGAGTCGCTGCTCCCTGAGCTGCGTAGCATAAAAGCAACCCAGCACCACCTCCTCCGGATTGTCCACACTATAGATGTTTCCTTCAACAGATGCAGGCTGTTTCTCATACATCCCCCCCGACCCCACTGACTGGTCGTTCATTCGCCGCCAGTAGTCATACGCTTCAGATGATAAAGATTGTTGTTGAACATGCAAACTGTAGGTCACTGAGAGCCGGTCCGTTTCATTGGAGACAAAGTTAAGGGGCAGTCTTCTCAGCTCGTTGGCCGACAGGCTCCGCGTGCTTCCGATATAGACATGATCCAGGGGAGCCTGCTTCCAGCACTTAAAAATACTATAGGTCCGGAACTCCTCCGAATTTCCCCAGCCCCACAAAATATGTGTCCCAAAGAGGGAGGCCCAGTATTCCCAGGTTTCATCCACCTGCCAGATGATATTTCTTGATTCGTTCGGTCTTCCCGTCATATCCAGGTAGAACTGGATGCCTGGACGGGTAAACTCCGGATCGGGGGTCTCCTGCTGGCCCAGTTCGTAATAGACACTATCCAGCTCCGGACATGCAAGTATGGTATCGAAGGATGAACGGTATAGCCGGTCCTCCGGAGTTAGCACCTGCAGGCTGACTGCATCACCCACTTCCAGGAAAGAATCAGGTAGGTCGGCCACATAAATCCCATCCCCCACATTGCTATAATGCACCACTTCACCCTCTTGGTCTTCCACCATCACCAAACAGAAATCCACTCCCTGGAATTCTGGCAAGCGATAAGAGGAAGAGCGGGATACAGTAATTTCATGACGGCCAGGCTGATCCGTGATCATCCCACTGATCACCAGCACCTCCTGCGACTCCTCCAATTCCGGATCGAAAGGCTCCACGCATGATCCGCAAAGAAGGATCAGGAGCAGAATGATATATACCCTATTCACTAACATAATTTCCAAGTCTTACATTCCATGACACGGTATAGATTGGCTGGGCGAAAACAGAGAGTTTGTATCCCCTGATTAAGCCGCTTTCATTCTGGAAATAGACCGAATAGGCATTGTTCCTCCCGGTCACGTTATACACTCCCAACATCCAGAAGCTGTGGAAGCGTTTTCGTTTTTTCAGGCTCCCTTCAATATTCAAGGACACATCGATGCGAAAATAGTCCGGGATCCTGTACTTGTTCCGATCCGAGTAGTGAATGTAGGGAACCTCGTATTCATAGTAGACCGAAACCGGGTAGGTGCTTGGCCGGCCTGTCATGTACACCAGGTTAGTGGAGAGGCTTACCCGTCTGCCTCGCTTGTAATTGAGTACTAGGGATACATTATGTGGCCGGTCAAAGTTAGAGGGATAGCGTTTCCCTCCATTGATCTGTTCCCCGGTTTCAGAATCGTCAACCAGCATATAAGAACGGGAATAGGTGTAGGATAGCCACCCATTCACTCCACCGGCATCTCTCCGGATCATGGACTCCACTCCGTAAGCAGTCTGCTCTCCCTGAAGGGTTTCACTTTCCACGTAGGGACTCATCGTAAAACTGGCGCCATCGCGATACTCCACGATCCGGTGTCCCCATTTGCGATAAAGTTCTACAGAACCACTCAGTCCCGATCCGGGAAAGTCCTGATAATAGCCAGCCGAAAGCTGATCCATAAACTGCGGTTCAATATGATAGTCACTCAACTTCCACTGGTCCGTGGGCGCCATAGCCACTGTGTTGCTAAGAACAAAGAGGTACTGGTATCCACGGTTGTAGGAAAACTTCAGAGAGGACCGGTCAGTAAGCAGGTACCTGAGGTTCAGCCTGGGCTCCAGTCCTGCATAGGTCTTATTAAGTTCTCCCCTGCCAAAATTCAGCGTATCCGTGATATTCTCCTCCACAGGAGGCATGCCCGGTGTGTAAATTCTTACATCAGATGGCCCCAACGAAAAGAAGGTAGAGAAGCGTAAGCCGGTATAGAGTTTCAAGCGCTCTGTCCAGGTCCATTCATCCGCCAGGTAAACCGCAGTCTCCACACCGTTTTCCACACCCAATTCCATGGGTTCCCTCAGAGAGGTCGCTCCATAGGGTTCAATGATGCCCCTGTCCAGACGGTAATAGATCCCACTCCCTCCGAAAGTCAGTTTGTGCCGTCCAAGCGACAGCCATTCAAAATCAGATTTGAGTTCGTAGTGGTTTATATAACTTTTTTGTTCATATCCTGTACTATGCACATGCGTATCCTGGTTCTGGAACTGGTAACGACTATATATCAATGCCATGCTGCCGTTGACCTGTTGACTGAAGCGATGATGCACATCCACGGCAGCCCCGGTGTTGCCATAGGCATATTCCTGAACCGATCCCAACTTGAAACGGTCCCTGCTCAAATATCCAAAAACTTTCAGACGTGTTCTCTCACTGGCTTTCAGGGTATAAACCCCGCTCACATCATAAAATCTGGCTTCACTGTTGCGGAGTTGAGGGTCTTCCATAAGTTTAAGAATCCAGTCCGAATAGGTGGATCGCAGACTCAGAGCGATGGAACTCCTGTCCTTTTTCAGGGGCCCCTCCACAGCCGCATAGGCCGAAACCGTGCTAATCCCTGCCCGGAGTGCCAGCCGCTTCATGTTTCCCTGTCTGGTCTGGATATCAAAGAAGGAAGCCAGTCTGCCCCCGAAGGAAGCCGGCAAATTGCTTTTATACAAACTGAAGTCCTTCACAATTTCCGGGCTGATAGCCGTAAAAAAACCGAATAGGTGAGCGCTGTTATATACCGGCACTTTGTTAATATAAATCATGTTCTGATCCGCCCCGCTGCCACGTACATTAAATCCGGCCGAGCCCTCCCCCACACTCTGTACCCCGGGCAGCAACTTCACCACATTCAGAATATCCCTTTCGCCCATGACCAGAGGAACCTGTTTCAACACGCTGTAGTTGAGCCGCTCATAGCCCATCTGACTGCCACTCACATTATCGTGCCTGCCAGCTGTAACCACTACTTCATCCAGCGGAATCAGGGTCCGCCTCATTTCCAGTTCCATTTCACCGTCAGAATGCACCACCAGTTTAAATTGAAGCGATTCCATGCCCATGCTCTGGCACACCACTCCATAGGTGCCGGGAGCCAGCAAAAAGTTAAATCGCCCATCCGCCGCAGTGGAGGCCCCTTTATTAATGGCTTCCATATAAACAGTGACACCAACCATTGGCTCTCCACTCTCCTCGTCATGGATCTGCCCACTGATCAGTGCCTTCCTCCCCGGTTGGAGCCGGTGGGCCCTTCCCACGTGGATCTCCTCCAGTACCCTCACCCTCCGTCCATCAATGTAATTCTGCTCGGCCGAAGTAAGGTCCCCTTCCCCCGTCTCCAACTGATCTCCTTCCTCCTGCAATGTCGTCTCCATAGCACCTTTATATTCCGGTATCCTGTCAATCAGCATGGCACTATTCGTCAAAAACAGATGGTTCCAATCGTCCAGGTAGTAGTTCAGTCCAGCCTGTTCAAGGATGGAATCCAGGACTGTAAGCAGGGAGAGGTCACTACCCGAAAGGGTCACTTGAAGATCCCGAACCCAGGAGGCTCGGTAGTAAAAGGTCGTTCCGGTTTGTGCCTCCACCACTTTCGCAAACTCCACAAAAGGAGTCTCCTCGAAATGACCGCTGAAATTAATTGTCGCTTCCTGACCACTCATCTCCTGCAGAAAGGCCAACAAAATCAAC
>DAOWFP010000099.1 GCA_030637895.1 Bacteroidota bacterium
ACTGATACAGAATACTGGGGAAGAATTTTGAAGAGTGCAAAATCTCATGGCCTGAACCATATCCGGTTCCACTCCTGGTGTCCTCCCGAAGCGGCCTTTTATGCTGCCGATAAACTGGGAGTATATCTGCAGGTAGAGTGTTCCAGCTGGGCCAATTCCGGGGCTTCCATAGGGGATGGCAAAGCTCTTGATCAGTGGC
Organism: Bacteroidota bacterium; assembly: GCA_030637895.1. Classification (GTDB taxonomy): domain Bacteria; phylum Bacteroidota; class Bacteroidia; order Bacteroidales. The sequence goes on from DAOWFP010000099.1 coordinate 200, forward strand.
TCTACCAGGAAGCTGAACATATACTGGAGTCCTATGGGAACCATCCCTCTTTTTGCCTGATGGCCTATGGAAACGAACCGGCGGGTGCCAATCAAGTTCCATATCTGAACGACTTCGTCACCCATTTCAAAGAGAAGGACCCACGAAGGGTATATACCGGGGGAGCCGGATGGCCCTTTATTGAATCGGCCGATTATGTCAACGCCCCCCAGGCACGAATACAGGGATGGGGTGAGGGCCTGAACAGCATCATCAACAAAAGTGCTCCGCAAACTGCCTTTGACTTCAGGCACATCATCGAGCAGGTACCCATGCCCTATGTGAGCCATGAAATTGGACAGTGGTGTGTCTATCCAAATTTCAAAGAGATTGAGAAATACGATGGTGTTTTGAAAGCCAGGAATTTCGAGATTTTCCAGGAGACCCTGGAAGAGAGTGGAATTGGACATCTTGCCGATAGCTTCCTGCTTGCATCCGGCAAATTGCAGGCCCTGTGTTATAAGGCCGATATCGAAGCAGCCCTTCGCACTCCGGAAATGGCTGGTTTTCAATTACTCGACTTGCATGATTTTCCCGGACAGGGAACAGCCCTGGTGGGGGTCCTGGATCCTTTCTGGGAAGAGAAAGGCTATATCTCACCTGAAGAATACAGCCGCTTCTGCAATGAAACAGTACCCCTTGTTCGAATGGAGAAAAGAGTATTTTCCAACAGCGAAACCTTTGAGGCTACGGTGGAGGTGGCCCATTTTGGCAGTGAAGTATTATCAGATCCTGATATCCGTTGGAAGGTAAGCTCCCAGTGGGGCACTATTGTAGCTGAAGGCAGCTTTGAAAAAGAAGAGATCCTGCTGGATAATATGCAGCTTTTAGGAAACATTCAGATCCAACTGGATCCGATCCTCTATCCTGTACAACTAACCCTGGAGGTCTCTGTAAACCAGAACACCAATGACTGGGACTTCTGGGTATATCCTGATGTTTTACCAGAAATAGATAAGAGCAGCATCCATGTTACCGGTGAATTAGATAAAGCAGCTATTGAGGTTCTCAATAATGGAGGGAAGGTACTATGGGCACTTCAGGAAAATTCACTATCGGAAAAATTTGGTGGATCAATTGCCCTGGGATTTTCCTCCATTTTCTGGAATACGGCATGGACCAGTGGACAGGCACCGCATACACTTGGGATTCTATGCAACCCGAAGCACGCTGCACTGGCCGCCTTCCCCACCGAGTATCACTCCAACTGGCAGTGGTGGGATGCCATGCACCATGGTCAGGCAATCATTCTGAATGGTTTTGAGAATAAGATAGAGCCTATCGTACGGGTTATTGATGACTGGTTTGAAAACAGATCGCTGGGGCTCATCTTTGAAGCACAGGTAGGAGATGGGAAAATCATAGTGTGTGGTGCTGATATACTATCCGACCATGAAAACCGACCGGAGGCAAAGCAGCTACTCTTTAGTCTGGAAAACTATATGACTTCCCATCAGTTTGAACCTAAATCAGAAGTTTCACTGCTCGAACTGGAGGGCTTGATAAAATAGTATAAAAAATTAAAAAAGGTGCAGTCCACAGGGACCACACCTTTAATTCAATCTCCTGCATAAACAGCCTACATGGGCGTTATGGTAATCTTCACAAGGTCGGAGACGGCGGGATAGATGAAAGCATCGTCCACAATCCTGACATTCCCATTTTCATCCTCTCCCCCATTGAGTCGTGCCGGTTGATGGAGTCCCACGCCGGGAAGTTCGTTGACTTCGGTGCCGGCGTCGTAAAGCATAATGCTGGAAGTAATTTCGCCCGATACTGCTGTCCCACGTGAGAAAAGGGCAATACCCTTGTCGGAAGGTGAGAAGAACAGATCGTTGGTATGCACCAGCATGGTGGCAAAACTCAGGTAGTCCCCTTCTTCGGCAGTGAAAGTAAATTCATAACTGCTTCCGGGAAGTAAAGCACCCGGACCCATGGAGCCTACAGGTGTATTGAAAGCACCACTGATTATGACTCCGGCTTTTGCCATAAGCGACGCGGCCAGGGCAGATGGATCTCCGTTCTCAGCCAGATCTTCCAGGCCTTCGCCCATATCAGAAGAGTTATTAGTAAATATAGGCATGACACTGGAAGCGTGTACTGCCCAGGCACCCGGTGCCAGGGGTGAAACGTAGCCGCTGTTCATATCCAGGTGTGTGGCCAGAGCCGATGGATCTCCATCCTCCGCCAGCCCTTCCAACCCTGATCCCTGATCGGCCATGCCCACCTCGAATAGGGGATTATCTGCGGTATGAATCACCCAGACACCAGGTGCTATGGGAGTAGTGCTGCCTTCCAGGTTTTTGATGGTCACAGTGAAACCTGTGACTCCGTCGTTCTCGATAGTCACCATCAGATTTTCAGCCACAGTCGGGTAGGTGAATCCATCCATAACCATGCTAATGTCCTGTACCACACCTCCCTCTGCTGTTCCAACGCCACCGCCGCCGTTTAGCGGTTGATTTGGCCCGGTTCCGGGTTCTTCATTGACTTCGGTGCCTGCATCGTAAAGCATCACCTGGGAGGTAATGTCTCCACTGAGGGCCACACTGCCGCTAAACAATTCAATGCCTTCTCCCGAAGGGGCATAAAAGAGATCATTGGATTTAACATACATGCTGGCAAAAGAGAGTAAGGTACCCGGACCGGCTTCAAAAGAGAACTGGTACATATTGCCCGGACCTGCCCCTCCTGGCTCCATGGCACCTACCGGGGTATTGAATACCCCGCTGTATAAGAAGTCTTTTTCGACCATCACATTTTCGATGGTCACTTTGAACATGGAGGTTTCCCTTACGGGTTCCCCCTCTTCGCAGCCCGTAAGTATCAGGGCCAACGCCATTGCACTAAGAATCAGAGTTGTTTTCATTACTTTAAGTTTAAATGAATATCTGATTCAAAGCTCCCCCTATGGATTCACAGGGATATCACGAAAGCTTAACATTTGTATAAACTTTTTAAATATCAGGCGATATTGGCCACCGGAAGGGAAAACTGGAAACTGGTTCCCCTGCCCACAGTGCTCTTCACATCGATGGATGATTCGTGCAGATCAATGATTCGTTTCACAATGGCAAGTCCAAGTCCGGATGAGCCTCCTCTTTCGTCCTTTTTAAAGTAGCGTTCGAAGATAAGTGGCAGATGATCATGCGGGATGCCGGCCCCTGTATCGGCAATGGTAACGTTCACCTGGCCGGTAGTAGCCTGTTGAAGCTCGATGTTGATGGTATCACCCTCCTTGCAAAAGCGGATAGCATTGTCGATGAGATTCTGGAGCACCCGGTCGATAAGCAGCACATCAGCTTCCACCACTGGAATATCCTTTGATACGATGGTGTTGATACTCACTCCCTTCTTCTGTGAAAGGATGCGGTACTTGTTGGCCACATCATGCACCAGCTCACCGATAGAGAAAGGCTCCTTGTTGAGCATCACCTGGTTGGACTGCAGTTTGGATAGTTCGAAGAGGTTGGTGACCAGGTCCTGCAGATTCTCACAGTTCTTATAGATCACCCCCAGGTATTTCTCCTGCTCCTTCTGCCCGATGTCGTCTTTTTTCAGGATTAGTGTCTCGGCGTAGCCCTGAATGGACGAAATAGGTGTACGCAGGTCGTGGGAGATATTGCTGATAAGCTCTTTCCGAAGGTTTTCTACCCCCTTGAGCTCATCGATGTTCTGTTCGATAGTATCGGCCATGGAGTTAAATACCGTCCCGATTTGGTCCAGGTCATCATTACTCTTCACCTCGATGCGGGTCTTCAGGTCACCATCCTCGAACTTCCGGATTCCCCGGATGATCCGATTCAATTTCTTTACAATAAACCAAAGGGCCAGCAATCCAACCAGGGCTGAACCTATGAGGATGCTGATGATGGACCGGATGGAAAGTCCCATGATAAAACTTCCCCGCACCAGGTTGGCTGCAGAGGCATATTCCTGGCTCGCAAGTATAATATAGATGTAGCCAGTAAGGCGCTTATCCTGGATCAATTCGGCTGCAGAGAAGATTTTTTCCTCCCCGGGATTCCTGGGATCGTCACCATAGATAATCCCCTTGTTGGTTTTATTAATGAATTCGTTAAGCGGTTCCAGGGATACCCCTTCCAGCTTGACTACCTTTTCAGGGGCCACATAACTCAATATTTTTCCTTCGGGATCAAGGAGGTATACCTCAATGCTGGGATTGATCACCATTAGTGAGTGCACCAGATCCTCCAAACCCGTTTCATTGAGGATTCCCTCCTGGATAAAGGGTGTCATCATGACCGCCACATGGGCTGCCAGGTCGCGGTTCATGCTCTGATTGACCTCCTGGGAATAATGGTTGGCGGCCTGAACCGATATATATAAGGTAATGGCTGCAAAGACAAATAACACTCCAATAAATAGTGTGGAGATCCGCCTGTACAGCCTGCTGAATGAATTTGTTCCCTGCTTTGTCATGATCAGTTGTCTTTAAATTTATAACCCACCCCCCAGGTGGTGAGAATGAATTCAGGTTCGTTCATTTTCTTTTCGATCTTGGAGCGGAGCCGGTTAATGTGTGAGTTCACCGTATGTTCAAAGCCTTCAAAATCGACCCCCCACACCTGGTTGAGCAGATCGGAGCGGGAGTAGGTTTTCCCGGGATTGGAAGCCAGCAACACCAGCATATCAAACTCTTTGGGGGAAAGTTCCTGCTTATGTTCGTAAGACTTCACGATCCTTTTGGAGACATCCAGGTAGAAGTTCTCAAATTCGATAATCTGTCCGGACGAAGCAATTGGTTCCTTATGGCTCTTTCCCCTACGCAATACCGATTTCACCCTGGCCACCAACTCCCGAAGGCTGAAAGGTTTGGTCATGTAATCGTCGGCCCCAATCTCCAGTCCCAGCACCTTATCTATCTCCTCAGATTTAGAAGTAAGCATAATGATGGGGGTATCAATTTTCTCCATGCGCAGCATCTGACAGATCTCCAGACCGTCCATGCCGGGTAACTTCAGATCAAGGATGATCAGGTCGTGCACCTGCTCCATAGCTTTAAAGAGACCCTCCTTCCCGTCGTGCACCATCTCAGCCTCATGCCCGTTGTCCTTCATGTGGATGGAAATCAGATCCGCAATATCCCTGTCATCCTCTATGATCAGTATCTTGCTCATGTTTAGTAGGTTTGGGGCAATTTACGAATTTAGTATCACGGAATTATCACAAAATGTAGGTGATTGGTTTTTTAGGAAATGAAATCCATGGGCTCCCTTAGCCCAAAGCCCGGTCCAGGTTGAAGGCAGCACTGATCAGGGCCAGGTGGGTGAAAGCCTGGGGGGTGTTTCCAAGGGCTTCTCCACTGAGTCCGATTTGCTCTGAATACATACCAACATGATTGGCGTAGCCAAGCATCTGTTCAAATATCAGCCTGGCTCTTTCCAGTTTTTCCGGATCAGCCTTGCCTCCCCTTGTGAGTGCCTCCACCAGCCAAAAGGTGCAAATGTTGAAGGTCCCTTCGTCGCCTGAAAGCCCATCATCCACCTCATTGACATTATAGCGGTAAACCAGGCTGTTCGACAGAAGTCCGCCCTTGTGCGGAGGTTTCATCATGGCATTGATGGTTTTTTCCATCATCGGATCATAGGGCGTCATAAAAAACACCAGTGGCATCATGAGGTTGGAGGCGTCCAGGGTGCCGCTCCCGTAATATTGTTCAAAGAATTGTTTCTCCTTGTTCCATCCCTTTTCAATGACCTCCAGGAAAATTTTATCCCTTGTCAGGTGTAATTCTTTCAGATCGGCAGGAAAGGACCTTTTGTTAGCCAGGCGGATGGCGCGGTCAAGAGCTACCCAGGCCATAACCTTGGAGTAAACGAAATGTTGTTGTCCACCCCTGACTTCCCAAATACCATCATCTTTTGAATCCCAGTTTTTACTGATCCATTTGACATGTTTATAGATATGATTCCATCCAGAGAAAGAAATCGGTCTTACATGCTTGTCAAAGAGGTAAATAGAATCAAGCAGCTCCCCATAGATATCGAGCTGAACCTGATCATAGGCTCCATTACCGATACGGACCGGGGAAGATCCCATGTATCCTTCCAGGTGATCCAGGTTTGTTTCGGTTAGTTTACGCCGCCCGTCGATGCCATACATAATCTGCAGGTACCCGGAGTCATCCTCACTCGATCGTTCCACAATCCATTTCATAAAATTCA
>DAOWFP010000052.1 GCA_030637895.1 Bacteroidota bacterium
CATATTGCACGGGCGGGAAAACACCGGGCCATTATCAATAATGCAGCTGCCAGTTCCTTAGGGAAGATGCTGATCAGGCTTGCCTTAAGTCAGGGAATCCCCTTGATCAATATTGTCAGAAAGGAAGAACAGCTTGAGACCTTAAAGAGTATGGGGGCCACCCATGTCCTTAATAGCAGCTCAGAATCCTTTGAAGAAGAGCTAAAAGCGCTTGCTGAAGATCTGGGGGCCACCCTGGTCCTTGACGCAGTTACCGGGAGCCAGAGTTCGATACTGCTGGAAGCTGCACCTAAGGGCTCCACCCTGCTTGCCTATGCCAGGCTCTCCGGCGAAGCCATCCTGGCCGATCCCGGCACCATAATGAAGGGAGAGAAAAAGATTACTGGATTCCTCCTTGGAAACTGGCTGCAAACCAAGAGCTTGCTCTTTAAACTTAAATTTATCAGCAAGGTAAAGAAAGCACTGAATGGTGATCTCTCCTCTTATATCAACCGGACTTATCCTCTTGAAAAAGCCGGGGAGGCCATTTCCTATTACAGGGAACATATGTCTGAAGGTAAAATCCTTCTGAAGATTGGATCCGATTGATTACTTTTATTGGACAAACCCCTTTATTCTGATGTTATGAAACTATCATCGCTTATTATTCTGTTGGCAATCATGAGCGCAAGTGTTCTTATGGGCGCATGCCAGTCTCCTGCAGCCGGTGAGGAGACTCGTTCTGAGACTCCCTTTCTCTGGGAAAATGCAAATATCTATTTTCTGCTTACAGACCGCTTTAACAATGGCGATCCCTCCAATGATGTAAACTTCGACCGTAGCGACCCAACAGCCAAATTACGCGGATTTGAAGGGGGTGATATCAAAGGAATCATTGAGAAGATCGAGGAAGGATATTTCGATAATCTGGGAGTCTCTGCCCTGTGGACCACACCCTGGTTTGAACAGATTCATGGAGGTACCGACGAGGGAACCGGAAAGACTTATGGTTTCCATGGCTACTGGATCAGCGACTGGACCAGCATGGATCCCAATTTTGGCACCAAAGAGGATCTGGCCAGACTGGTAGAGACGGCCCATGCCCACGGCATCCGGGTAGTTATGGATGTAATCATCAACCATACAGGTCCGGTTACTGAGCTGGATCCGGTCTGGCCCGAGGAGTGGGTTCGGACCGAACCGCAATGTACCTACCAGGATTATGAGAGCACCGTTACCTGTACCCTGGTGAAAAACCTGCCCGATATCCGTACCGAATCGGACCAGGATGTGGAGCTCCCTCCCCAGCTGCTGGAGAAGTGGGCAAATGAGGGCAGATTGGACCAGGAGATGGCTGAGCTGGATGCTTTTTTTGCACGTACAGGCTATCCCAGGGCCCCCCGGTACTACCTCATCAAGTGGCTTACCGATTTTGTCCGTGAATATGGCATAGATGGCTACAGGCTCGATACCGCCAAACATATCGAGGAGGATATCTGGAGTGAACTGGGAAAAGAAGCACAAACTGCTCTGAATGACTGGAAGCAGGCGAATCCTGACAAGGTGCTGGATGATAACGATTTCTATATGGTTGGTGAGGTCTATGGTTATGGCATCTCCGGTGGAAGGCTTTTCAATTTTGGAGATCGCGAGGTGGACCTCTTTTCCCATGAGATTGATGCCATGATCAATTTTGAGTTCAAGGAGAGCGCCTTAATGGCGTACGAAAAGTTATTTGCCTCTTACTCTGAAAAATTACACGGTCCCTTACAGGGTGTCAGTGTACTAAACTATCTCAGCTCACATGACGATGGAGGACCCTTTGATAAGGAGCGGGTGAAATCCATGGAAGCGGGTACAAAACTGCTGCTCACTCCGGGCGCCTCGCAGGTGTACTACGGGGACGAAAGCAGCAGGGAACTGGTGATCCCGGGAACAGAAGGCGACGCCACCCTTCGCTCGAAGATGAATTGGGAGGAGATGGAATCCAATGTGGTCCGGAATGATATTCCCATTGCTCAGGTATTCCTACACTACCAAAAACTGGGACAGTTCCGCAGGGATCATCCTTCAGTGGGTGCCGGCTTGCACCAGATGATATCTGAATCGCCGTATATCTTTTCAAGGATTTATGAAACCGAAGGGTTCAATGATAAGGTGGTGGCCGGACTGGAATTGCAGTCTGGGAAGAAGCGTATTGATCTGAACGGACTGTTTGAAGAAGGAACCGTTTTAAAAGATTATTATTCAGGAGAGAAGGTAGTTGTAAAGGGTGACCGGGTCACCGTGGATTCTCCGTACAATATAGTATTACTGGGACTGTAAGTGAGCAGCAATGAAGCAATATAGCATCGATCCATCCCTGATCAGCCTGGAGGAATTCAAAGAACTGACTGCAAGCAGGAGAATGTTACCGGGTCGTGTGATGCTTCAGGAAGATATGGAAGAGCGTTTTGGTGTACTTAAAGAATCCGGCATTACGCACCTGGGCAATCTGCTTAGCCGCCTGAGTTCAAAATCCAGAATCGAAAGTTTCTCTGCCCGAACAGGACTCTCTGATGACTATCTGACGCTGATGAAAAGGGAAGCTGGTAGTTATATTGCTAAACCCTTCCCCCTCTCCTCTTTTCCAGGCATTCCCTACGAGTACGTGGAAATTTTGAAATCCAGGGGAATAAAAAACACAAAGAATTTCTACGAACAGGTGCAGTCGGACCAGCAGCAAGCCCAGCTGGCTGAAAACACCGGCATCCCTGTTTACAGGTTAAAGGAACTGTTCACCCTCTGCGACCTTTCAAGGATCACCGGAGTGGGCGGCATTTTTGCCAGGGTGATCTATGAAGCAGGGATCCGCTCTGCAGTGGATTTTACCAACACAGAACTTACAACACTTCTTGCTAGCTGTCAAGCTGTTATCGAAAAACATGGATATGCAGCAGGGAAGCTTGGGGAGGAGGATATCAGCTATGGTATCAACTACGCAAAGGTTATTGTAGCTTGTGACAAAAAATCAGAAAAAAAATGAAACGCTTAACTACCCTTATATCCCTTTTCTTTCTGCTGACCTATCAACCTGCAGCAGCTCAAAGGGATTTCTCTGATTCGGAGATCACCAAACTGGTACTGCTGGGCACTGGCAATCCAAATCCCTCGCCCGATCAGTCAGGCTGTGCCCTGGCCCTGGTGGTAAACGACACTCCCTATATCATCGATTTTGGTCCGGGACTGGTGCGTAGATCGGCCAAAATGACTCCACGTTATGGAGGAAGCATCGGGGGACTGGAAACCAGCAAGCTGAAGACAGCTTTCCTGACCCATCTGCACTCGGATCATACAGCCGGCTATCCAGACCTGATACTGACCCCCTGGGTCATGGGTAGAGATGAACCGATGGAGGTTTATGGTCCTGTGGGGACCGCTCATATGACAGACCATATTTTACTGGCCTATGAGGAAGACATCAGGTATCGTGTTTATGGAGATGAACCAACCAATGACAGAGGTTGGCGGGTGAACTGTCATGAGTTTGAACAGGAGGGTGAGATTTACCGCGACAGCAATATCGTGGTGGAAGCCTTCCCGGTAACTCATGGTTCGTGGCCCAATGCCTGGGGATTCCGCTTTACCACACCCGATAAAGTCATCGTGATCTCGGGAGACTGCAAGCCATCTCCCAAGGTAGCAGAGTATGCTACAGGGGCCGATATCCTGGTCCATGAAGTCTACAGTCAGGCCGGTTATGAAACCAAAAGTGCAGATTGGAAAGCCTATCATGCCGTGCACCACACCTCCACTCTTGAACTGGCCGAAATAGCCAGAAAAGCTGAACCCGGTAAAGTGATCCTCTATCATATACTTTTCTGGGGAAGTAGCGAAGCTGAGTTGCTACAGGAGATACAGACTGTTTACGATGGCAAAGTTTATGTTGGAGCTGATCTGGATATTTTTTAATAAAAGTATTTGAAAAGTATACTGCTCATAAGCCTGTTACTCCTGGTCAAAACGGTTTCATTTGGAAAGCATCCCCCGGAAGGGGATACCGTAGTATACCTCTTTCCCGGACAGGGATCCGACGAGAGGCTGTTCAAACACCTGGAGCTGCCACCAGGCTATGATACGGTACATATCTCCTACCCTGTTCCGGACAAGCATGAAACCATGGCCATGTTTGCCAGCCGTTTTATTGAAGAGATTAATCCCTCCTCCCCTTACATCCTCATGGGTGTATCACTGGGAGGAATGATCTGTACCGAGCTCACCGATACACTGGCTCCCCTGCTTACCATTCTTATCTCCAGTGCCAAGACCACCCATGAGCTGCCTGGCAGGTACACCTTTCAGCAGCGCTTCCGTGTGAATCGTATTATTCCTAAACGGATGATCAAAGGTGGAGCCATGGTACTGCAGGGAATTGTGGAGCCCGACAGGAAGCATGATAAGGAAACCTTCAAGGATATGCTGAAGGCCAAGGATCCCCTCTATCTAAAGCGAACGGTTGATATGATCATTAACTGGCAGCGGACCGCCTACTCAGATAAGATTGTTCATATCCATGGGGATAATGACCATACCATTCCCATAAAAAATGTCGAGTATGATTACCGGATAGAAGAAGGATCTCATATGATGATGATTACCCGTGCCGGAGAAATCAATCAAATAATCGCCCATATCCTGAAGCCATAAGCGTCCTGCTGTCACACTACCTTTGGGTTGATCAGGGTTCAAAGAGGTGTACCTGCTCGTAAAGGTCTCTCCAGGCCCAGTCTGATGCAGTATAGTAAAGGGGAGATTCAAGCTTTTCTCCAGCCCTTTCTCCCATCATCCCTTCACCAAAGATATCCCACATGGTACCGGTCTCATCTTTCATGATGACCGGGAATTTACCCTGCACAGGCTCCATGTTGTAGGTGGTCCAAAATGCAAGCATAAAGTGGTGATCACTGGACCCGGCAACCACGACCATTCCCCCCGGATTAACGACAGTTTTATGCAAAGTGATCTCACCGGGAAACATATCCAGCGAAAAAATCTCCACTGCATCCTTGCCGATAAGACCCAACTGCTGATCAAGGGGGGCGGCTTCGCCCGACTTCATGTCGCTGTTAATAGTATAGACACTGGCCTCTGGAAAATATTCCGTTACCGTACGCCAGGTTGTTTCAATCAATGGAAATATTGAAAGCTCCCTGAAAGCAAAGATTTCCCCCTGCCTGGCATTCCCCTGAAAGCGTCGCATAAGCATTTGTGACCAGATATTCCCGGAATTCACATCCAGAGGCATCAAATTATCCTTGTACAGATATCCTGAAGCGGTCAGAAGCATGGTATCTTTTCCAACCACCCTGTTCCAGTTAATTCCACTGCGGGTAATGGGACAATAGGTAATGGCCATCAGTACTCCATTGGTCTCTTCGTTGACAACCTCCACACCCATGTTTCTATGTGGAAATACCTGCAGATCTCCACTTGCCTTGGTGATAAAAACCATATTATCCTCGTCGAGATAATCAATATCATGCACGGACGCATATTGCGGATTCTCGATTAACTTGAAAGGATTTAGGGACCCGGTGACATGCTCCTGCTTCGAAAGCTGTTCTGTAATATCATCCGTTCCCGGGGCATCTTCTGTTGGAGGTGGATCTGTCTGACAGGCATTGATGCTGATCAGTATGATGACTGCAGCGAATAAGAAGGTATTCTTCATTTCTTCAAGGTATTGATACAATGCTTTGGTCGGGCAATCACGATTTAGCTTACAAACATACTTGGACGGAACATTTTTATTAGCTTTGTTTTCTGCAAAACCAAACCATTATAATATGAGAAAACTGACCCTTGCCCTGCTATTGGTCCTGATGACCTTCACCCTTGCTGCCCAGAAAAAGCAGTACGATTCATTAACGGATGCCTTTAGGAGTGGGGGTGCCCTGCGGGGCGACCGCGGACCTGCCGGTGTGGAATGGATAGAGGACAGTGATCGCTACTCTTTTTCGAAGCGGGAAGGTAGAAGTCAGCAAATATGGACCTACGATATCAAGACAGAATCGGAAGAACTTGTATTCAGTGAGGGAGATTATACCTTTCCGGGTACTGAAAATCAATTCAGTTACCGCTCCTTTCAGTGGACCAGGGACTATGGTTACCTGCTGTTCCAGACGAATTTTGAAAGGATCTGGAGGTATTCGGGAAATGCAGATTACTATCTCTACTCCCTGGAAGATAAAACACTGACTGCCATAGTGGAAGGTGCCTTTACTGCTGAAGTGTCGCCCGATGGACTTAAGGTGGGATATGGCAAGGATGGCAATCTTTTCACCTTCGATCTGGCAACAGGCAAACATACTCAGCTCACAGACGACGGTGCTGATAAATATTATAACGGACGCTTTGGTTGGGCCAACGAGGAAGAGTTCGGATTGGTACAGGCCTGGGAATGGTCCTACGACAGCAAATACATCGCCTTCTGGCAAACCGATGAGCGGGAGGTACCGCTTTACCAACTGACCGACTTTTCAGGTCAGCATCCCGAGTACATGGAGCTCCCCTATCCCAAGGTAGGAGACACTCCACCGCTTGAAAGACTGGGAGTCATCAATACCATGGACGGGAGCAAGCAATGGCTCGATTTCGATCCGGAAGGTGGCTATATGCCCAGGATCTACTGGACCTCCAGGGAGAATACCCTGGCAGTGGTCTGGATGAACAGGGCCCAGGACCATCTGAAATTATACCTGTTTAATGTACTTACTGGCGAGAAGTCCATGATCATGGAGGAAAAGAACTATGCATGGATCGATATCTTTGACTTCTTTGCAGGAGAGCTGCACCTCTTCTCCTTTCCCGAAGAGATGGATTCTTTCTTCTGGATCTCCGATCGCGATGCATATTCGCATGTGTATCAGTATGACTATGAGGGAAATGTACTTGGCCAAATTACCAGTGGTGACTACGATGTGGTCTCTGTGAAAGCAATCGATCCTGCGAAAAAAACAATCTATTACCTGTCTTGCGAGATCTCGCCCATGGAGCGTAATCTCTACAGTGTGAAGTTCAACGGTAAAGGTAAAAAACAGATTACCACCACCGCAGGGAACCACCGGGTGAATGTGGCTCCGGCTGGTCGTTACTTTATTGACAGCTACTCCAGTACCACTGCCCCATCTAGCATTGACCTGCGTGATGGAAAGGGCCAGATGATCAAGAACCTGGCTGCACACCAGGGTGCACTGGACCACCTGGAAAAGTATGAGTATTCACCGAGAGAGCTCTTCAACTTCACCACTTCGGACGGACAAGAAATCGATGGTTATCTGATCAAGCCCATGAATTTTGATCCAGAAAAATCCTATCCCCTGCTTATGGCGGTTTATGGCGGACCTGGCTCACAGGGGGTTTACAACAGCTTCGAAACCAGTGGCTGGAACCAGTACCTGGCGCAGCAGGGTTACGTCGTTGTCAATATCAATAACCGGGGCAATGGTGGGTATGGAAGCAAGTTCGAAAAAGTGGTTCATAAACAACTGGGCAAATGGGAGACCCACGATTTTGCAGAGACAGCACTCTATCTTTCTGAGAAATCATGGATCGACCGGGATCGAGTAGGGATCATGGGGCACAGTTTCGGTGGATTTTCTGCAGGAATGTCGCTGCTGCTGCATCCCGATGTATTTAAAGCGGGTATTGTAACTGCATCCATCTCCGATCATCGGAATTACGATTGTGTGCTAACAGAGAAGTATATGGGTCTTCTGGATGAAAATGAGGAGGGTTACAAGAAGAGCTCCCTGGTGGAGCAGGCCGGAAACCTGGAGGGCAAAATGTTGCTGGTTCACTCACTGATGGATGATAATGTGCATCCGCAGAACACCTTTCAGCTTGCCAAAGCCATGATCGATGCAAACAAACACATTGACCTGAAAATCTACCCCCCCGGTGCGCATGGGGTGGCCTATGATATGAACAGCCGGATGCACCTTTACAACACCTACCTGGACTGGCTCAATAAGAATCTGAAAGGAACAGAATAAAAGAGACGCTTATGAAATCCCGAATCCTGCTTTTCATCATATTCATCCTTGCTATGGGCTGTACCACTGTGGAGGTGTGTGATGAAAACAATGATTCGGAACTTGTGGCCAGATTCAAGACCAGGCATGAGGGAGCTCCAGCCGACACAACAGTTTCAGCTCTAACTCTATATGGTATTAGGGAAGGCCTGTCTGACAGCCTGCTGTACGATTCCATATCCACCTCTGGCTTTGTGGTACCTCTGGACCCTCACCATAATTTCTCCAGCTTTGTATTGCAGATCAATGGACAGGCAGATACGCTGGTGATTTCTTATGACCAGGAGATCTATATGATCTCTTATACCTGTGGTTTTGCCAATCTGTTCACCATAGATGATAACATTGAATTGAGCAATGGTGTCATCAAAAGCGATACCATCCTCAATGATATGATTGATGCAGAATATGAAGAGAATGAAGAACATATCTGGCTTTATCTCTAAAGCAGCAATCCTGCTTTTTGCCATGGCCTTGTTCTTGCCGGTATCCGGACAGGACTCCGTGCGGGTGTCCGGACAGGAATCCGAGGCGGTATCCGGAAAGGATACCCTCCGGACCTTTGGTCCCCGCTTTGGTATCGACCTGGCCCGTTTTTTTTATATTCTTGCCGATCCTTCTGAGAAAGGTGCAGAGGTTTCAGTTGATTTTGAAATCTACAAGAATATCTACCCGGTATTTGAGCTGGGATACAATAGCATTTCCGATATCCAGGAGCTGTTCGATTACTCATCGGCCGGCAGCTATGGCCGGGTTGGGCTTGACTATAATTTCCTCAAGCTGAAAGACCGCTCTTATCACCACGCCATTACCCTTGGTTTCAGATATGGTATGTCGGTATTTAAACACAATATCGATAATGTTATAGTTCCAGGCGATTATTGGGGAGACTATTTGCCCGGACCCTATGAGAACAATCTGACCGGACACTGGGTTGAACTGGTGGGCGGGATGAAAGCAGAGGTGCTTTCCAATTTCTTTCTGGGATGGTCTGTACGCTATAAAGTCCTGCTGAATCCAGAAATGGATCCGCTCATGATCCCTGAGCTCATTCCCGGCTATGGAACCGGTGGAGAGAAGCGGGCTTTCGGATTCACCTACTCCGTCTTCTACATGATTCCACTGATTAAAAAATAACATAAATCAATTCCATGGCATACTTTGCATCCAAAACGCGTTACGATCACATGACATTCAACCGTTGTGGCAACAGCGGACTCCTTTTACCTGCTGTTTCATTGGGACTCTGGCACAATTTCGGAGGAGGAGGAGACTATCAAAAGATGAAGGATATTCTACTCAGGGCCTTTGACCTGGGCATCACCCACTTCGACCTGGCCAATAATTACGGACCACCTCCAGGTAGTGCTGAATCAAACCTGAAGAATATTCTGCAAGCAGAACTGTCCACTCATCGTGACGAGCTGATCATCTCAACCAAAGCGGGCTACCTGATGTGGGAGGGCCCCTATGGAGAGTGGGGAAGCAGGAAATACCTGATGGCCAGTCTTGATCAGAGTCTGAAACGAATGGGCCTCGATTATGTGGATATCTTCTATTCCCACCGGCCCGATCCAAACACTCCACTGGAAGAGACCATGATGGCCCTTCACAGTGCCGTACAGCAAGGAAAAGCTCTCTACGCAGGCATTTCAAATTATGATGCCGAGCAGACCAGCCATGCTGTGGATATACTGGAGAGCCTTGGAACCCCCTGCCTGATCCACCAGCCACGCTACAACATGTTCGATCGCTGGGTGGAAGATGGACTGCTGGATGTATTGGAAAAGCGAGGTGTGGGCTGCATCCCTTTCAGTCCGCTGGCCCAGGGCCTGCTCACTAACCGTTACCTGGATGGTATCCCCAAGGGTTCAAGGATCGACAGTGAAAGTATTTTCCTCGGCGAGCAGCACCTGGATCCGGATACCATGGTGCGCGTGAAAGCATTGAATCAGCATGCGGAACAACGTGGACAGACCCTGGCACAGATGGCACTGGCCTGGATTCTAAGCAGAAAACAGATCACTTCGGTATTGATCGGGGCCAGTTCTGTATCTCAACTTGAAGCCAATGTGGCTACCGTGCACAACCTGAAAATCACCAGAGACGAACTGGCCTACATAGAAAATATCCTGGCCTGAGTCTACTGCTCCTGCATGGGATTGGAACCTCCTCCACCCCTTCTGCCTGAGCCCCTGTAGAGTTCAAAACGACTCTCTTCTATGCGGGGAGGCCAGTGGTTGTTACTCAGGTCACAGTCAGCCGTTTCCAAATTGGGATCGAGGGTAACACCTGACAGTTTCTTTTCTAGAAGGAATACCTTGGAAGTATGCAGATTGTCCTGGTTCCAGACCTCAGCAGGGATTTGTTTAATTTCACTGGTCCCGTCGGCATACTCAAACTGGATCACCAGGGGCATTATCATCCCGCCCACATTGGAAAAGTCAAGCTGGTAAATAAATCCCTTCATTGCCCGCCACTTCTTCTCCACATCAGACATTTTCCTCTTATAGCTGCTGTATGTTTCCACATCCGATTCATCGGGAGCATAGGGATCATAATCGTTGTAAAAATCTTTCATGCCAGAATCCTCTTCCACCATGGATTTCATGGAAGCCCGGTTACGCTGCACTGCTATAGATTCTGGTGTCGCTTCTTCCTCTTTCTTTTTCAGGGCCTTCTCTTCGGCCGGATTGCCTGAAGCCAGCTCCATGGCGGTGACCTTGTCCAGGGAGATATCAACATGATCGGTATTATAGAACCATCCCCTCCAGAACCAGTCCAGGTCCACTGCCGAGGCATCCTCCATGGTACGGAACAAATCCTCAGGAGTTGGATGCTTAAACATCCATCTCTGGGCATACTGCTTAAATGCAAAATCGAAAAGCTCTCTGCCCATAACGGTTTCCCTGAGAATATTCAGACCGGTGGCAGGTTTGTTGTAAGCATTGCTGCTAAACTGCTTCAACAGGTCACCCTGAGTCATAATAGGTGAAATATTTGACTTATCCCCTTTCATATAGGGCACAATATCTGCCGGTTTACCCATTGGAGAAGGATGATCATGATCCCATTCCCGCTCTGCAATTCCCTGAAGAAAGGAGTTTAGCCCCTCGTCCATCCAGGTCCACTGACGCTCATCGGAATTGACGATCATGGGAAAATAATTGTGCCCCACCTCATGGATAATCACCCCGATCATGCCCCATTTGGTTCGCTCTGAATAGGTGCCATCAGACTCCGGGCGTCCGCCGTTAAAGCAGATCATCGGGTACTCCATACCTATCTGTTTGGTATGAACCGAATAGGCCACAGGGTATGGGTAATCAAAGGTATGTCTCGAATAAACCTGCAGGGTATGTGCAACCACCCTGGTGGAGTACTTTTCCCAGAGCGGGTTCCCCTCCTTGGGATACAGGGATGTGGCCAGTACTTTACGCTCGCCAAACTGAACGGCCATGGCATCCCAGATAAATTTCCTGGAACTTGCAAATGCAAAGTCCCTTACATTATCGGCATGAAATTTCCATGTGAGTTTGGATTTTGACTTCTTCTTTTCTGCACTTTTAGCTTCCTCCTCGGTCACTATGACTACAGGCTCATCCAAAGAATTCCCGGCTCTCTCCAGACGATCCAGCCTTGCTTCAGACAGCACTTCCCCGGCATTCACCAGCACTCCTGTGGCTCCTACCACATGATCGGAAGGAACGGTAATCTCCACATCGTAGTCACCAAAAGGCAGTGCAAATTCTGATCTCCCGGTAAACTGATGGTTCTGCCAGCCTTCCAGATCACTATATACTGCCATCCTGGGAAAGAATTGTGCAATGGTATAGATGTAATTATCATCCTCAACAAAATACTCTGATCCCGAGCGGCCTCCACCGTCTTTGAAACGGTCATTGATATTGTACCACCACTTAATCTCCA
>DAOWFP010000090.1 GCA_030637895.1 Bacteroidota bacterium
TGTAAAACTATGGGCAAAAGAGGCCTTTATCAGACTGAAAACAGCAAGCAGAACTGCTCCGATAGCCAGTCCGGTTCGAATCCCGTAGGTATCTATTATATAAGATGCCGGAAAGCTCACGACCAGGAAGGCCACCATATATACCATGGCCAGGAAATCAATGTTTAGAAAGGAGTCCGGGTTGAATTGTCCCCCGTAAAAAAGCTCTGCAGGTCGTGCCACGGCGGCATGGGTGAGCCACTGGATTGCAATGGCTACGGTGATCAACATATATACAGCCAGGATCACATATCGGTACCTTGGGTAGTTGTTTTCTTTACTCATACTATTTGTTTTTATGAGCTTCTCCTGAATACTTTCGGATATAGATCTGGTGCATCAGGTGGGCCTCAAACTTATTAATACTTTTTGCTCCACCAAGGAATTCAGCTTCAATAAAGGCTTTGCAGGCTTTCTCCAGAACCTGGCATACCACGAAAGCCTCTTCCAGGTCACGCCCCACACAGACAGCTCCATGATTGGCCATCAAGGCTGCATTTCTTCCTTTCAGGGCGCTGACAGTCTTTTTCGTAATCTTCTTTGTGGAGGGAAGGGCATATTCCGCTACCCGTACCGACGGGCCGATGATCTGGGCCATATCATCCAGAATGGGAGGAACCTCCCGGTGGGCAGCTGCCACTGTGGATGCATTCATCTGGTGGGTATGAATCACGGCATGGATCTTTTTCCGGGTTCTGTATATTTCGCAGTGAAGTTCTTTTTCCGAAGAGGGTTTGATCGGTCCTTCATGCTTGGATGTGTGGTAATTGACCAGCACAATATCCTCCGGGGTCAGATCCTCATAGCTACGACCGCTGGGTGTAATCAGCATATGGGTCTCGTCCACACGGATGCTTATGTTTCCCCATGTCCGTGCCACCAGTCTCTCTTTCACCAGTCTCAATCCCCCTTCAATAATTTGCTGCCTGATCCGGCTTAGCTCTTCGCTCTTTTCCATGCTACTCTGTTTTTTCTGCTTATAGTTTATCTTACTTGCTATCCATTGAATCGCTCCAGGTTGGCCCTTATATATGCTTTTTTCAGGCCTCGGTAAATGTCTTTATATGAGCGAAATAGCATTGTATAAAGCACCTCCAGAGATGGGTCCGGCATATAGGTGTTCTTCACCTCTGTAAAATTCCTGATCTCTTGAAAAGAATCAAACAGGCCACTCCCAACAAAGGCACAGGAAGCAGCTCCCAGGGCACCTGCCATGGTGGGGCGGTCAATGGTCTCCACCCGTAAGCCTGTGATATTGGCAATGCCCTGCATCCAGCTCTCGTTAACCGATCCTCCCCCGATGGCCCTGATTTTTTCCGGGTTGAAACCAAAGTCGCGCCTGTAGTTCTCAAAGATCCATCTCAGGTTATAGCCCACCCCCTCGAGCAACGCATTCACGAAATGGCCCCGTGTATGTTCCGGTCCCAGGTTAAAAACCGTACCTCGTGTGGTAGTGGTGCTTACCGGGCAGCGCTCGCCCAACAGCCATGGTGTGAAAATAAGGTGGTCCGATCCCGGGGGAACACCTTCTGTCTCTTTGTTGATAAATGCATAAATGTTGCTGATGGCCGGATCGTCCTTTTCCAGTTTGTAGAATTTCTCAATCATCCAGTCCAGGTTGGCCCCGGCCGATTCGGTGATTCCAACCAGTAAATTTTTTTGAGCATCGGCGCTCTGCAATACCACAGCACCATTTTTGTGTTTCAGATTTTTCCCTGTGGTGATACCGGCCCAGGCTGAAGTGCCCAGGTAGATATGGGCCTCCCCTTCAGCTGTGGAACCCGAACCAAGCGCTGCACTCTGAGTATCATCACATCCGCCAAAAACCTGAACTGTCTGGGGTAAATCCATCTCTTTGGCGGCCTCAGGAGTGAGGGTTCCCACCACATCGGTGGATCTTACCAGGGGCGGCAGTTTATTGATATCAAAACCTGAAACTTTGAACAGTAAGCGCTCCCAGTCCTTCTTTTTTAGATTAAAACCATAGGAGCAGGCTCCTGACCACTCAAATACCTTTCTTCCCGTGGCGCGAAATTTCAGGTAACCGTTTACATCCACAATGCTCTCCGTTTCCTTATAGAGGTCCGGTTGATTCTGTTTAAGCCAACGCAGCTTGGGAATCACATCTTTCCCTGTGAACTCCACCCCGATTAACTTTTCAAAAATCTTTTTACCGCCCAGCAGCTTCATGAGCCAAAGAGCCTGCTCTTCGGCGCGTCCATCTACCCAGGTGATATTATGCATCAAGAGTTTGTCATCTCTGTCAAGCGGGATAATGCCCATGGCCTGTGTGGAGAAAACAATTCCCATTATATTTCCTGGATCGATCCGACTCTGTACAAGAATCTGACGGGTGTTTTTCACGGTACCGTTCCAGTAATCTTCCGGATTCTGTTCTACCCAACCCGGACGTGGATAGCTAAATCCATAGGAAGAAGTGCAGTGAGTGACAATTTCTCCGTGTTGACTCACCAGAGCACTTTTTACACTGGATGTTCCCACATCATGGGCAAGTACATATTGTTGGCTGGTACTCATCTTACATCTTCTGAAAGACCCGTTCGAAGCCCTGAAGCGCCTCGTCAATTACTTCATCTGTATCGGCCATGCTGGTGTACATGCGACTTCCGGCCAGGGTTACGATCCCCTCCATCATATAGGCAGCCCCCATCTCCTCCATCATATGTTTCCGGATTTTGATCTCCTTTAGCGTATTGGGAATGGTCCAGAATTTCTTCATATTGATGGGGAGGAACATGGTGCCTGTGGTCTCCAGGTGACAAATGGAACCCTGGTTGTAAGCTACATAGGGAAGGTCGTAGGATTTGATCAGCTGCTTCAGTCCATTGGTCAGCCGGTCGCCTGCAGCCCCGGCTTTTTCACAGGCCTTCTCTTTTTCAATCTCCACCAGGGTGTAGTAACCGGCAGCGGAGCTCAGGGGATTGGCTGCCAGGGTACCTCCCACCATGGCCCGTTTCTTTCCTGTCTGCAATCCGGCAGCCAGGTACTCCATCAGATCGCGTGACCCTCCCAGGCCCCCGGCAGCGGGATAGCCTCCAGCTACTACCTTTCCAAATACGGTAAGATCGGGCTTTACCCCAAAGTAGCCCTGAGCGCCGCTGATACCAATACGAAAGGCGGTGACCACTTCGTCGAAGATCAGCAGGGCCCCGTACTTGTCGCAAAGCTCCCTGATCTGTTTGTTATGCTCAAAGTCCACGGGTCTTGTCCCACTCTCGGTCCCCATGGGTTCCACGATAACAGCTGCGGTACCCTGTCCCTTCAAGCGGTTCTGGCGAAGTCTTCGTTCCAGGGATTTAATATCATTGGGGAAGGCCTCTTGTGTATATTTCCTGCTGGCTTTGGGGATGCCATGGGCATCAAATCCCCCGGTTCCCGGGACGCGGAGTGCATAAACCAGGCTATCGCTCCAGCCATGATATCCACCTCCCATCTTGATGATGTTTTTCTTTCCTGTGGCCAACCTTGCCACCCGGATTGCTGCCATACAGGCTTCCGTTCCGCTTCCCAGCATCCGGAACATATCAACGCCCGGGATATGCTCACAGATAAATTGGGCGATCTTCAGCTCGTATTCATGGAATAGTCCGGTGGAGGGACCGGTGGTAGATATCAGGTCCAGCATTTTCTCCTTTACGGCCGGGTAGTTGCTACCCAGTACGGTGGGACCTCCTGCCTGCAGGAAATCGATGTGGCGGTTACCGTCTTTGTCATAGAGATATGCCCCTTCGGCACGATCAAATACAATCGGAAAAGGATAGTTGAACGCCAGGTTGTGTTGAACACCACCTGGGATAAATTTTTTTGCCTGGTCAATGACTGGTTTTGAAGATTTATATTTCTGTTCATAAGCATTCAGGTAATTCTCCATCTCCGTCCGGTGAATGGGACGAATGTCCTGTTGGACCAAAAGATTGATCCGCTTATATATCTCTTTAGTATCGTGGTATTCGGAGATGGCAAATCCGCTGTTTATAAATGAAACCATTGCAAGAAATGAATTTATATTCAAATATGTTGAGGCGCTCGTTCAATGAATGAGCTGGCAACGAATGTAACAAAACATATTTCTGAAGCAAAATCCATGGCTCAGCATTGAATGCTAAAATGTGTTATCTTGCCACCAGTCAGATAATGCATTGAAAACACATTCAATTTCACTCACTTAACAATTTTAGTATGAAAACAGTAAGATTCTTATTTATGGTGATGCTGGTTGCATCATTTACTTCAGCAGTTTCAGCACAGAAAAAAGTGGATCCTACCGGAACATGGACCTATGAAGCCAGTCAGGCTCCTTATGAATACAGTTCAGGAGATATTGTGGTCACGAAAGAGGCGAAAGATTACACCGTGAAAATGGTACTTGGAGAGTATGAAATGGGTGCCGAGAAGGTGGTCTACGAGAAGAACGAACTCTCTTTTGATGTTTACGTTGATACTGAAACAGTAGAAATCAAGATGATGGTGCAGAAAGAATCCATGGAAGGAACAGCCTCCTATTCCGAAGGTACCATTCCGATCACTGCAAAGAAAAAGAAGTAGATCATTAGCTTAGTTACAGCTGTAATCATCAGACCGGGGAATCACTCTCCGGTCTTTTATTATTTTAAAGTTATGTCGAGCCCTAAGCCAGTTTCGCAAATAGATACAGCCAGCTAAGTCATTCCGAGCTAATTTCAAGGGAAAACTGTATATTTCATCATTATGAAATACAGAACTGCTTTTCCGTTAATTAGGAAATATTTCCTAATTGTTACTGCCGCCATTTTAAGTATAAATCTGGGTGCTCAGCCTGCCTTTCCAGGTGACCGCGTGGAAATGCTGATGACTTATGATGTAGACCACCTTTTGAATATCGCCTTGCCGCTGGGAGGCATCGGTACCGGGACCGTCTCCCTTGGAGGAAGGGGAGAGTTGAGGGACTGGGAGATCATGAATGTTCCTGGCAAGGGTTACAGTACGGTGGTAAAAGGGAATGATGCACCTTTTTTTGCGGTTTATACCAGGGATAAGCAGGGTACTGCACATACCAAAGCATTGCTTGGTCCGCTTAATGATGCTGAATTTCAGCATATGGAGGGCAGAAGTGTAAATCATCATGGCCTGCCCCGTTTCAGAAGTGCTTCATTTTCTACCACCTATCCCTTCGGCCTGGTGAGTCTCCAGGATGCACAGATGCCGGTTAATGTGCGCATACTGGGCTACAATCCGCTGATTCCAGGGAATGCAGATGATTCAGGAATTCCCATTGCCATTTTGCAGTACGAGGTGGAGAATCTGACAGATGGTGATCTGGAGGTAAGTATTGCAGGAAGCTTGCGCAACTTTATTGGAATGGATGGCCGGGAGTTGAAGCTTGACTGGAAAGGGGACCAGGTTCCTGTGGGAGCTTCAGACAACAGAAACAGTTTCAGGGAAAATGAACGAGTACAGGGTATCTACATGTATTCCAACGGAGTGGACAAGGATCATCCGGCCTGGGGTACCATGGCTCTTACAACACCAAAGGAGGAGCATACAGAGATAAGCTGGCGAACCAGTTCACTTCCCAATTCATGGTCACATGCTCTACTGGATTTCTGGGATGATTTTAGTGCCGATGGAATCTTAAACGAAAAGCCTGAGCGCGCCGATAATGATCCCATGGCCTCCCTGGCTGTAAACAAGACCTTGCATGCCGGCGAAAAGCGTGTGTTTACCTTTTATCTAACATGGCATTTCCCCAACCGCCAGACCTGGGGAGG
The DNA here is from genome assembly GCA_030637895.1 of Bacteroidota bacterium. Lineage (GTDB taxonomy): Bacteria > Bacteroidota > Bacteroidia > Bacteroidales. The sequence goes on from DAOWFP010000090.1 coordinate 5,808, forward strand.
CTGGAGTGCTTCGCCGGATACCCGTGTGGGGAACTATTATACCACCCGTTACGAGGATGCCTGGGCGGTCATTGAACAAGAGGCAAAGCGCCTGCCGGTGCTCACTGAAAAAACACTGGATTTTGTAAATGCCATGATGAGCAGCACTTATCCGGATGTGGTTAAGGAAGCAGCTCTTTTTAATCTTAGCACCCTGCGATCCCAGACCGTGTTCAGGACGGAGGACGGGAGGATGTATGGCTGGGAGGGAGTAATGGACCGCTTCGGTTCCTGTTATGGTTCCTGCACACATGTGTGGAACTATGAGAATGCGACAGCCTTTCTTTTTCACGATCTGGCCAGAAGTATGCGGGAGGTGGAATTTGGCCATGCCATCCACGAATCAGGTCTCATGAGTTTCCGGGTCAACCTGCCATTGGAGAAAGCTCAGAGCTCTCCCATAGCTGCAGCAGACGGACAGATGGGGACCATTATGAAGTTTTACAGGGAGTGGCAGCTATCTGGTGACCATGACTTTCTGGAGCAGTATTGGGAGAATGTAAAAGCGACACTCTCCTTTGCCTGGATCAAGGGGGGATGGGATGACGACATGGATGGACTCATGGAAGGGGTGCAGCATAACACCATGGATATTGAGTACTTCGGTCCAAATCCTCAAATGCAATTCTGGTACCTGGGAGCATTGAAGTCGGCAGAAAAGATGGCGCTTGCCATGGAGGACACGGACTTTGCACTTAGATGCAAGAGTTTGTATGAGCAGGGAAGTTTGCTCACGGACAGCCTGATCTTCAATGGCGAGTATTATTTCCAGAAGCTTGTCCCTGTAGAGTCACCAAATGACATTACCTATGGCCTGATGGCCAACATGGGGAGCAGGGATCTGGAGAACCCGGATTACCAACTAATGAATGGCTGCCTGGTGGATCAGCTGGTGGGACAGTATATGGCCCATGTGCTGGATCTGGGCTACCTGGCAGATAAACA
>DAOWFP010000015.1 GCA_030637895.1 Bacteroidota bacterium
CAGGATATAGATTACCTTCAGTTGCTTCTTGACCTCGTCTGGTTTATTCTGATGCATCAGTTCTGAAACCAGCCAGATAATAGCCAGAGATAATAGCATGCCCATGTAAGGAGGAAGGTGGGTGACGGTTTTGAATACCGGAACAAACAGGAGCCCGCATACACCCATAATCAACATTAACTTACGCTCAAAGGCTTGGGTATATATCTTTTCGTTTTTATCAGTCTGGGGACGGGTCACATTTCCCTTCAGCGTAAAACTGAGCAGGGCCAGGGGAACAATCATGGTAAAAAGACTGGGAATGATAACTCGGGTAATAATGCTTAATGTGGTAACCTGCCCACCGATCCACAGCATAATGGTTGTGACATCTCCGATGGGAGACCAGGCGCCACCGGCATTGGCCGCCAGTACCACCATGGAAGCAAAGAACCACCGTGTTTCTTTATCGGAAATCAGTTTTCTGAGCAGGGCAACCATGACAATAGTCGTGGTAAGGTTGTCCAGTGCGGCAGACATAAAAAAGGTGAGGAAACTGAGAATCCACAACAGCTTTACTTTTTTGGTGGTCTTGATCTTATCCGTAATGATCTTGAATCCATCATGTTTATCAATAACTTCCACAATGGTCATGGCGCCAAGGAGGAAAAAGAGAATCTCTGAAATCTCACCCAGGTGGTGGATAATCTCTTTGTCCACTATGAAGTGCCGCATGGCCTGAATACCCTGTTCGCCATGTGCCTCACCCCCGTGAGCATAGGAGTTCCACGCTTCACTCAGTCCGGCCGTGAAAATATCATAAGCGCCAAAAATATAGAGAACCCATAATAATGAACCTATTGCCAGAGCAGGAACTGCCTTATCAACGCGAAGCGGGTGTTCGAGGGCTATGGCAAGGTACCCCAGAACAAAAACTACTACCATTACAATAAACATGATCAGGAAATTTAGTTAGGATTTGGAAATCGTAAGCCTCAAAGATAGAAAAGTTTTACTTTTCAGAATCTGACTTCTTAGACTTTTTCTTCTTCTTTTTCCGATTGCTAAGGCCCTCTTTGTATCGGGCTATCAGTTGATTCAGATTATCAAATTCTTCACGGTACGATACACCTACTCCCTGTTTGTAAGGAGCCGTATTGGCAATTAGTTCATCACGCGAGCGGTTAAAGGCATGAACACTCACATTATCGGTTACCTTGTACTCCACCTCAAAATCTCCCATGATATAAGGATTTCCCTCCTGTTCAGTGGAAGGATTAGTCTCGTTTCCGCCCACATCCAGGTTTCCGCTTATGATCATACGGTCATTCAGAAGCTGGGTGGTGAGTGCCACTTCCACCTCCTGCGTAGTCACCTGGTCACTGGGCCGGTAGTTGAATCCTATATCGAAATCACTGCTGATCTGGGAGAGCCAATTACTCAGCTGGTTGGAAAGCAGTTCACTGGCAGTTACGCCCGCAAAGGAAGAGTTCATGGTACCCATATTCTGGATTCCGTAGCCTGTCACACTATAAAAATTATTGATCACAAGCAAGGAAAGAAACTGTTTCATCAGCTCCTCTTCTGTACTTGTGGCATTTTCCAATAAGCTCCGGGTTTCAGGGGCTGCTGTAGGCATTTCAATCCCCGTTACAATGGTGGGGGACTGAAGCTCACCCTGGAGCTTCAGGTGACACTCAACGGGAATTCGCTTCTCAAGTGATTCATACCTGCTGTCGTCCTCGGGATTTCCGGGATACAGGTTGTATGGAGCTACCCTTGTTCCATAGATAGCTGCCAGGTCTATGGTGGAATTGGATGGGGAGCCATTGAAGAGGATCTTTCCTCCCGGTTCAATCTCAAATCGCTTGTTTATCACATTCTGAAGGGTGAATAAATAGTCGCCCTTCAGCAGCTCCACCTCTCCGAACATCCTGAAACCCTGGTTCTGATCCAGGAGTATGCGAATATTCCCACGTCCACTTGTTTTAATGATATCACCCACCTTGGGATCAAAAATCAACTGAACCACGGCGTCTTCGGTAATATCCACATCCAGTTCCACGCTCAAAGATCCCAGTGCATCCCGATCTGAAACGCTCGGTTCATCCAGGTCAAGCTCATCGATAAAGGTGATGAAATCTGAATTCTGTACCTCCCTGGCATTGTACAGGGGCAGAAAAAGGGCTGTATTTCTTTGAGTACTTGCTTCAATGTTTAAACTAATGTCATTGGCAGGGCCGCTGATGGTCACATCGCCCGTGGCAAAGATAGTTCCATAGAACAGATCGTTATCCGTAGAGCGGGTATTCATGAAGTTCAGATTTCGGGCCTCAATCCGAATATTGGTATAAAAGTCCCGGAAGTAGTTATTGGATATGGAACCGTTTACTATGCCCAGGTTTCCAGACCTGTCAATAGCGGAGAAGTTTTCAAAATAGAGATTGTTATTATAGATGCGTATGGACTCATTGAATATATAGCGGGTGTTAAGGAAGGAAAGGGTGGCCGCTCCGTCGTTAAACCCAATGGTTCCGTTTAGCTTGGGCTCATCGAGTGTTCCATCCAGTGTAAGAGCCACATTGCCTGTTCCGGATAGATCTTTTACGAGGGTTTCCACATAGGGATTTAGCGATTGTAACTGGAATTCATTGAGCAGGATTTCAAAATCCAACCCTTTTGTTGCCGGGGTAAACTCTCCATCCACTTCGATGGTAGGTAAATCATCCAGCTTCGATTGCAGCATCATTCGGATGGTTCTGCGAGAATCGTTCCAGGCAGCTTTCAGACTGGTGGGTCCCATGAGCTGGTCGTTGAAGCGGAGCGTATCCACATGAATATCGGAGAATATGTATGGATTCCCCTCCGTTTCCCGGTAGGAAAAGTTACCGGTCATATTTCCTTGCAGTGCTGTATTTACTCCAATCAGTCCCGCCATTTCGTCAAGGTTCAGGTTCCTGAAGTCGAGGTTAAACTCCTGATCTCCCATGGAAACAATGGTGCCATCGGCCAGCATATGTTTCTCCTGGCTTCTTACCGACAGACTATCCACATGCAGATACTGCTTTCTGATGAGGAATGAAGAAGGATCCACATGCCAGTTTACATTATTCATATATAGATCAGAAGGATCCACTTCCACAAGGAAGCCCCTCTCCTGCAGCGAATCAGCTTGAAAGGCCCCGCTTAGATTTATCTCCCCGCTATACCTCGATTCCGATTGATTACTCCATGCAATATCGAGATGGGCTGTATCATTTGAGGTAAACAGGTGAAATTGCTGATTTTCCAGGGCATAGTTTTTTCCGTAGATCATGCTATCGGACCGAAAGAGAAAATCAAACTCGCTGTTAATATCTCCTGATTGAAACTCCGCTCTTGACCAGGAAACGGGCCCAATGGCCAGTTTTGGAAAGGATCCTGTGGCCTCGTATATATCAAGTAAGGGCTTATAGGTACCGTAAATTCTACTCCCTTCAGCTATCTGAATGCTTGGATAGAAAAAATCCATAATGGGGTTTACGTGGTGTAGATCGGCATGGAAGCTAAGTTGATTGATTGTATCTTTTTCAGGATCCGACCCGGGTACAAGACCCACATAGAGATCGGCCATGTTCTCCAGGGAGGCGGGTAGAGAGCTAAGCTTGAATTTTCCAGCAACGGAGGCGTCAAACAATTCCGATTTTATCTCCAGGGAGGAGGTATCAGGAGTGTTGAGTGCGCTTAGCCTCACATCGTATAGTTGCACCTGAGCCCCATTTCTTTCAAAAAGACTATTCACAAGACGCACCTCTCCATTGAGCTCATCCAGGGTTCTTCCTGTAATATCCGTTTCAATCAGGAAGGAAGCAAAGGTATTGGGATCTTCCACTCCGAGGTTTAGAAAATGAGGGCGCGAACGGGCCACATCTGCTGTAAAGTTATATGCTGGCACCTCACCTGAGAAATCCATGCTTCCCAGAAAGTCCATCCTGATATTGGGATCGCTTATACTGAAGCCACCGTTAAAGGTGGTGTTTGTAAAAGCACCGTCAAGTGAAATATTGCTGTAGGCATACTGGGATATATAGAGGGTATCCACATTCCCTTTCAGGTCGGCATGGATGGCGCCTTCATTCAGGTTCCCATCAACCATCACATCCATATATAGTTGAGAAAGGAGTTCTTCCTGCCCCAGGAACTTCCCCAGCATAAAATTACCTGTTGAGAGATGTCCCTGAAAATCAACGCCTTCAGTACTTCCTGGTTTAAAGGAGATGTCCATGAGCATCCGTCCCATATCTGTCTGCATAAATCCAGATGCCACAAAATCATCCGGGTATCCTGTAAAGTGACCCTTAAAATCAAGCTTCCCCATATTTATCCAGGGATAGAGCGATAGATTAGCTGAACCCCGCTGATTTGAAATCAGATCGTATATGCCTGAAACAGAGCTGTTAAATTCTTTAAAGTTAAAATCGAGGAAGGTGTTTTTAAAGTCGGGCAGACCGATCATGGTGAAATCAAATGCCAGAGTACTCTGCTGGTCAAAGCTAATCTGCATGTCGTCCCCCTTTAGATCATTCAGCTTGCCATGTACGGAGCCATCGACTGTGAGCCGGTACAGCAATCCCTTTGTTTTTGAAACAAAAACGGTGAGATCTTCTGTATTCATAAGAGAGTGGGTCGATTCAAAGGTGAGGTCCACCTCCCTGGAGAAACCTTTAAACCCGCTCCAATGCTCAAAATTGAATCCCAGGATGGGGACATGGAGATCAGAGCTATTGGTAACGATTTCGAGGTCGTTGAAATGCATATGGTTTTTTCCAATGGACATCAGGGTGACCAGTTGTTCGAATTCAAATCCCGATTTCTCCTTACCCGAGAGGGAGAGGATGTTCATGGAGACGGTGTCCTGTTCGCTGATAAGATCCAAGAGGGAGATCTCCAGCCCATGCATGTCAAAATCATTAAAATCGATCTGCGACCGCAAGGGTCCGTGTCCCGTCTTAGTGAGGGAAAACCGGCCATTGCTCATGGTAATATCGTGGATATGCAGCTTTGACTTTAGTTCTGGAGGCACATGTGGTTTCTTCAGGCGATCGATAATTAATCCCAGATTGACCCCTCCCTCGGGTTCAATGACCAGATTCAGCCAGGCATTCTGCAAAGAGATTTTTCTGATCTCAAGGATGCCCTGATCTGGTCTTATTTGTTTAATACGAATCTTGGTAAGCTCGGAATAGATCAAAGTGTCTCCATGCAGGTCCTCAATATAAAGGTCCCTCACCTGGACCCTTTTAAAGAAGGTATAATTCACTGATGAAAGGGAGATGTTAGCCTGGAGCTGTTCTGACAATTGCTCGGTGAGCATTTGACTGACCTTCGTCTGAACCTGCCTGTTCTGCAAAAAGAGTAAAGAAAGTGATGGAACTGCCAGAATAAGCAATACCACGATCAATCCTATTTTCGCTATCTTTTTAATACTTTTGCACTTTCTATATATTCAAACACTGTAAAAATATAAAAAGTTGTGAAGGGTACCGTAATTCTTGGGATTGAATCCTCCTGCGATGATACTTCTGCTGCCGTAATAAGGGATCGACAACTACTTTCCAATGTTATTGCCGGGCAGGATGTGCACCAAAAATATGGAGGCGTAGTGCCTGAGCTGGCCTCCAGGGCACATCAGCAGAATATCGTACCTGTGGTTGATCGTGCCCTGAAAGAGGCAGGTATTTTAAGTAGTGAGATCGATGCGGTGGCCTTTACACGTGGGCCCGGACTTCTTGGTTCCTTGTTGGTGGGAACATCTTTTACCAAGGGGTTTACTGCGGCGCTGGGTATTCCTATGATTGAAGTAAACCATCTTCAGGCACATATCATGGTTCATTTTATAAAGTCCTCAGTGTCTGCGGCTGCTTCCCCTCGCTTCCCTTTTTTATGTCTCCTGGTGTCGGGTGGTCACACCCAACTTGTGGTGGTCAGGGATCATCATACCATGGAGATCATTGGCCGGACCATAGATGATGCTGCGGGGGAGGCTTTCGATAAATGTGCCAAGCTCCTCGGACTTCCTTATCCTGGTGGACCGCATGTTGACAAGCTTGCTCAGCAGGGTGATGCACTCAGGTTTAGCTTCAATAAGCCCAGGATTGCGGGATTTGATTATTCTTTTAGTGGATTGAAAACTTCCTTTTTGTACTTTCTAAGGGATCAGCTGAAGATGGATCCGGAATTTGTAGAAAAAAACAGAGATGACCTTGCAGCATCCCTGCAGCACACCATTATTGATATTCTACTCAATAAGCTCAGGATGGCTATGGAGCATACCGGGATTGATCGGGTAGCCCTGGCCGGAGGTGTATCTGCCAATTCGGGTTTGCGCTCAGCTATGGAAAGGGAAGCTGAAAAGCGGAATTGGGAATTATTTATTCCCCCTTTCAGTTTTACAACAGACAATGCTGCCATGATTGCCATCACAGGTTATTACCGTTACCTTGAGGGATATTTCGCAAGTGATGATATTACTCCCCTTGCCAGAATGTATTTCTAAGCCTGCGGCCAAAATGTTGGATAAAATTGAAAACGAAATGCACGCCCTTGCCGCAAAATTTACTATATTGTTCATACTTTTTTGTAAAGGATGGACAAACTAGAATTTCAGCCTACTCAGAAAACTCCTTATGTTTTACTGGATCCCACCGGTAAAGTAAAATTTAGAGGCAGGTCCATCCCCGAAGATGTTTCACTTTTCTATGAGGATATCCTTGACTGGATTATTGCTTTTGCCTCCTCACCACCTTCATTCACAGAGGTTGATATTGAGCTGGAGTATCTGAACAGCGGAACTTCCAAGTATATGCTCAGGTTGCTAAAGAAACTTAAGGAAGTTGATAACGATGGCTACGATCTTAAAATCAACTGGGTATATGAGGAGGGTGATGATGATATCCTGGAACGGGGAGAATATTATGCTTCCATCCTCGATCTGAAGATCAATTTCATTGAGATCGAATAACTACCTTGACCCCCTGTTTTTCTGCAGTATTTGATCCAGCTTATTCCAGAATGCAACATGGAACTCATAGGAGTCACTATTTTCAATAGCCTCCTGGAAATTAATGGTATCCTTACACCCCTTTGGATGCTTGATCGTTGGATCGAAAAGTCCCGGTTTCTCCGGATGGAACTGAATCCCGAGCACATTTGGATAACGGCTATGCTGGATCCCTTCAATGATCTTTCCATCCATGGAGGTGGCGGTGACCTCCCATCCCAGGCCCAGTTTATCAATGGCCTGGTGGTGCGAGCTGAGTACCAGGGGAAAGGTCTCACTATTGAACCCTAGACCACTGCTTAGGATCATATCAGCCTTCAGTGAAATTTTATGGAAATGATAGGAGGTAGGATTCTCGCAGCCTGTATTTAAATAATCCATGTAGTTGCGATGCATCTGGTCGCCAGGAAGAGACAGGATCTCCTCGGCACTCCAGATTCCATAAAGTTCGGTGGGAATATCCTGAACCATGTTTCCCCCGGTGGCTACGTTCATGGTTTGCATGCCCAGGCAGATCCCATTTACCATATAGTAAAGATACTCCTCCATATAGGGTTTCCAGCTTTTATTCTGACTACCTCCCAGAAGATGAAAAAGATAGGAAAGCTCCATGTAATGCCTGAAGGGATCTGTAACGCTGGTAAGCAGGTGAACCTCCTCCCCATACACCACAGGAGGAATATCCGGTCCGCCCATAAAAAGGGCCCCTTCGGAGCATTCAAAAAGCTCCCTGAACTGCCCTGTTGCCGGATTTTCTCTGAATATGTTCTCGGGCCCCAGGTCCCCTTTGATCTCCCGGAGACTATAGGGGGAATTTTTATGCTGAGCAATGTAGGCTTCGGCCTGGCTGTAATCATAGCTTTCACCTGGATGAAATATCCCCAGCACATGATAAGCCTCCAGCGGGAATAATTCTTGATCTATCAGCTTTTGAATAACTTCCAGGTTATAGGCAGTTGGATGGAATAACAAAACAGTGTCCTGCCCTCTTGAGGTGAAGGTGAGTGAGAGTAGTAGGATCAGCACAGTAATTCGTAAGGGGAAATTCATGGAAAGATGGTTCGGGTTACTTTAGGATGGCAGAAAGTTGCTGGATAAAACTATTTAGATTGTCGCGGGTTTCATCATCGAGGGTTTTGAAACTTACACTCTCGTCGGTGACCTCCTGCAGAAAGTTGGAAGCCAGAATAGCCCTGGAGTAGTTGTTATCTATGAGGTATTCAGAGTTCTTCACGGTGATTCCCTCCCTCACTTTTACCACGTATTTTTTGAAATCTATGGTGGAGAACAGGTCCTCTGTATCTGGATAATCCTCCAGAAAGAGCATCTGCTTGTTAGCCAGGTCAATTTTATTGTCGTATTGCTCTTTCATCAGTTTCTCATGTACCAGCCGCTCTTCGGAATTCCCGAAATTAAGAATCACATAATCAATGCCCCAACCCATGAGGATATTGACCATCATGGGGATGCTTTCTGCTCCTGAAGCAGGCAGAAAATAGCACTCTTTTTCGAAGCCTGTCAGCGCAACCATTGCTTTTAGAAAATAAAAGGTGGCCAGGTCCTTGACAATTACATTATTGAAGGATTTAATGATCTCCTGCTGGCTTAGCCTGGCACCCATTGTAGAGTAGATGGGAGAGAGGGTGTCGGCTGTGGCCGATTTAAGGGATTGGGCACTGTAGACAAGCGTTTCGCTCTTCATATCGTCTTCGATAGCACGTTGAACAGCCAGGATCCTGTATAACTTATTTACATCCACCAGATGGGGAGAATGGGTGGTATAAATGATCTGAATCTGTTCCTTGATATCATCAAACACCATTAGCACATCTTCCTGGGCCCGTGCATGCAGGCTGACTGCCGGCTCATCGATGAGCAGCACCTTATCGCGCCTACTTTTATCCATGGCGGTGGCCTTAAGCTCCAGGAAGAAGGATAGAAACCATCTGACACCACGGCTCCGCTGTTTTGGATATAGCCTCTCCTTCTCATCTTTGATCCAGAATTCGATAAAAGGTTTTCCGCTTTTTTCCGGATTGGTGTGGTCGTAATGTGATAGTTCAAAATTGATTTTAATCTTATTGTTCTTTCCCACATTCTGTCTCCAGAAATCCTGGAAGTTTAACGTGAGTTCCCCATTCAGGTTCTCAATTTTTTGCTTCAGGATCCTGCTGGAGGGTTGTTGGAAAAAGGAATATTCCAGCCCGGTGATGGTCAGGAAATTAATGGCGGCTTTATACCCTTCTGCATGCTTATTGGCCCTGACAATGTCTTCCAGGTCTATGCGGTTGGGAAGGAGTGAACTGAAATCCTCGAACATCTCAAAATCGGGAAGGATTTTAAATATCTCCTCTGCAAGTTCGTTGGAGCTGTAGAACTCCTTCACAGCCTCCACCTCTTTACGGGCCGCTTTAACCGCATTCTCAATGGACATTCCCTCAAATACGAATTCAAGTACCAGCAACTGTATACGCAGCTGATCATTCAGAACGTAAAGTTCATCTTTAAATCTTTCAATATCTGTCCTGCATATTTCCTCTTTAATCTCGGCCGCTCGCTGTTCTCTTTCCGAAGGATACATCCCGGTCAGTTGAAGCAAATGTCTAAGCTGCTCCTGCACAAGCACCAGGGCCTCTTTTTTTTCGGCAATTCCCTCCTGGATTTCCATCAGTTTCCTGTTTACCTCACTTTTCTCATCCAGTGCTTCCAGGATATCTCTCTTTTCTTCCTGCTTAGTAAGTTTCAGTTCAAGGGTTTCTTTCAGCTTCAGAAACATCTCCTCTTCCAGTTCCAGCTCCTTCCGGAGTTCCTCTTTCCGGTCCCTGGTAATAAACTTCCTGATGTTTCGCTTGATCTCGTTCATCCTGAGTCTGACTGTTTCCAGCTTCTCGGTGGTCCACTCAGCCTCTTCATTTACTTTGTTCAGTTTTTTTGATGCGGTGGCAATATCACGGTTCAGATGTTCCAGATTCTCCATGACCTTCAGTTCCCTCTTCCTTAACTGGTCATAGGTCTCATTGTAGACTTCCTGCAACTCATCTCCCATCTCCATTTGAGAGTCCATATCATCAATCCACCTTCTTGTGAGGGAAACGGTCTCCACAGTACTTATCAGTTTTCGGATCTCCGGATTCAACCTTCTTTTATTGATGTAATTCTCAATATCTGCAAATGCAAAACTAAACTTACAGCTTACCACCGGCAAGGAGAGATCACTTCTGAGCATATCCTCAATTAGTCTTCCGTCGTGAAAGGCCTTAAGTGCCTCCAATATGGATGTTTTCCCCGATTCGTTCTGACCAATCAGGCTGGTAATGTTATCATGGGCCAAAGCATGATAGCCGGTATCCACGATGGATCTGAAATTTTGAATTCTAAAAGAAACCAGTTGCATGTTTCCTGCTTTATAAAAATCTTATCCCGAATATCAATATATCGTCCACCTGAAACTCATCCCCTTTCCATTCCGACATCACCCGGTCCAGCTCTTTTCGTTGTTCCTCCATGGTTTTATCCGATATCCTTATCAGTAATTCTCTTAACGGTCCATATTTGAATTTCTTGTTCTCGGGCCCGCCAAATTGATCGGGATAACCATCCGAAAATATGTATACGATATCACCCGGTTTAAGTTGCAGTACATGGTTTGTAAATGAACTTTCTTCAATAGCGTCGATGCCCACTGGCATTTTATCGGCCTTAATCTCAGTAAGTACCTTGTTGCGGATATGATAGAGCGGATTGTTGGCTCCAGAAAACTGCAGTTCACCTGATCTGGGGTGGAACACGCAGAGGGCCATATCCATGGCATCCTTATTCTCCAGTTCGTAACCCCTCTGGTGCAGCGCTTTCATCACCCGTTCCCGCAGGAGGTTGAGGATTCTGCTGGAACGTATGGGTCCCCTGATGCTGAGGATCTCGTTAAGGAAGGAAATGCCCATAATACTCATCAAGGCACCGGGCACGCCGTGCCCTGTGCAATCACCAGCTGCCACCACGATATAATCTTCTTTCCGGGAACAGTAATAAAAATCTCCGCTTACAATATCACGTGGTCGATGGAAAATAAAAAACTCTTTTAGTAGATTCTCCATATACTTCTGGTCCGGCAGCACAGCCCGCTGAATAAAGCTGGCATATTTAAGGCTTGCCATCAGTTCCCTGCGTTGATCAAGCAGGTTTTCCATTGATAGTTTTGTTTCTTTCAAAGTGGTTAAAATTAAGCAATTCTTTTATCTCCCGGCTACTCCAGGAGGCCAAGTTCAAAGATGCCCCCTTTTACGATATAGCAAGGAGAGCCGCACTCTGAATTGGCGTTATAAAGTGTCATCTCATCCGCATCAAAAGCCTCAATAATCCGGTCTCCCGAGCGATACGTGGCGCGGACCGTGTAGCTGCTGTTCATTTTCGAGTAGAGAAAAAACTCCTCTATGGTGGCTGTATCCTGCCAGTCGATCACCCCATCTTCGTAGTTGCCCAGGTAAAAGGTCAATGGCACTGAATCATTCTCTGCATTGATGGTAAGATTAATGATCAGGTTGGCACTATCGGGTGCATAGCCATAGCAATCTGCGCAATCTATTGACAGCATCCAGTCTTCCGGTTCACAAGCTGTAAATTTGCCCAGAACCAGTACCAGCAGCGTAGCTACTACCAGCTTAGTAAGTAATCTCTTTCCAGACATCAGCATTTTTCCGGGTTATGATTCTGAGGAAGATCGTAATATTTATTTTCCATGCATGTTCAAGGAGCGTCCCGTAGGTATAACAATCGACCCCTGCTTTTATTCCTGCCATATTCTTTTTCATATAAAGTCCGGCCGACCCGGCCAGGGAATACTTGGTTTTGTGATGTTCACTGACTCCATTGTAGCTTGGAAAGGAGAGCATTCCATAAAGCCCGCCATAGGCGCCATACTCCATGCCTGATTTGTCATGCAGGAAGATGAAATTCTTTCCCCCTCCATGGGTCCATACCCATCGCGATTCTCTGTACTGGTGGATCAGCGTCTCATCGATTTCAAACTGCACTTTTCTGATGATGGGACGAAAATCTATCCCGGTTTCAACAAAGAAACCAAAATTACGGTCCACCAGTGAGAATCGAATCTGCATCATATGTTCGTTGCTGTTGAACGAATTGCCCCATCCCAGATTGTACTCTGAAAAGCTGGGCTTTGATGAAGTGGTGGCTCCAGCACTCTTTAACATCCTGATATTTTTAGCATCGCCCTGCCAACGGGCCAGATCATAAAGATTTTCACCTGGTTTAATGATGTGATTCACATTGGCACCACTATCTATCAGGAGTTTGGTAATGGTGTCCTGCCTGTAGAGTATGGCATGAGCAAGTGGGGTAAAGTTTTGATTGTCTTCCATTTCCAGAGCCGCACCATAAGCCAGCAGCATCTGGCTTATGGGGAGATTCCCCTGTTGAGCGCTTATCATGAGGGGGGTATTTTTTTGCTTGTCGGCACCATCCGGATCGAGTCCGTTCTGTAGTAAGACATCAGTGGTCTCCAGGTGACCAAAGAAAACAGCAGTCATCAGGGCCGTATTGCCATCTTTGTCCCTGATACTGTCTGCGGCCTCGTAGAACAGAAGCAGGTCAGCAATCTCATAGTTATTTATGGCAGCTGCATAAAGGAGTGCAGAGCCCTTATAAGTGTCCCGATGGTTTGAATCTGCCCCTTTTTCAAGCAGGAATTGAACCACATTAAAGTGACCGTTAAGCACCGCAATAAGCAGGGGAGTGGTCTCCTCGATATAGCTAAGCTCCAGATCGGCACCATTCAGTACAAGAAATTTGACCAGGAGCACATCGCCGCCTTCCGCAGCAAACATCAGAGCTGTCATTCCCCCTTCTGCTTTAGCATTGGGATCGGCACCCCTCTTAAGAAGCATCATTACTGCTTCGGGATTCCCTTTCAAAACCGACTCAACCAG
>DAOWFP010000127.1 GCA_030637895.1 Bacteroidota bacterium
CTGCTTCTTTTATTGCTGTTAACATAGGTCAATATTTGTCGGTCAAACTCTTCTTTATCATCATTCAGGAAATGCACATGAATGCGTACTGCATGTATCGCATCACAGATCTCTGGTCCAGGATTGTGATCCCGAAGCCGCATGGCATCCTTTTCGGTGGTCAGCACCAGGATCTCCTTGAATGTCTTTTTTAGTTTATGGTAAGTGTTGGAAATCTTCTCCATATCTTTCCGGGAATACTGGTGGTGGTCCGGGAAAGAGAGTTCAGTCAGGTTCGTGTTGATGCTTCGTGCATATTGACGAAGTGAACGCGGATTAGCGATTCCGGTCACAATCAGGACCCCTCCCACCTGTTTTTTAAACCAGGATGCATCTCTGTGTGAGCTTTCAGGATAGACCGGAGTCAACTCGCCATAGCGCATGGTGGTAAAATATAGGTGCTGACCTATGGAGAGCTCAAGCCTGTTCACAAACTCACGAAATTCGATAGGTTTGATTCTTTCAGGCGACCGGGTTACCAGGATGATGTTGGCGCGGTTCAGGTTGGAAGCAGGTTCACGCAACATCCCTGCCGGCAGCAAGCGGTCTCTGTCTATGGGGCGTGCATAGTCGATTAGGAGAATAGAAAACCCGGGTTTGATGGAACGATGCTGGTAGGCATCGTCCATGAGGATTACCTCCACCGGCGGAGACTGTTTCATCAGCATCTCCACACCATTAACTCGTTTGCGGTCCACAGCTACCCTTATTCCGGGATACCGATGTTTAATTTGTAGTGGTTCATCTCCAATCTCCCTTACACTTGAGTCTGCAGAAGCGATTCTGAAATCCCTGGTTTTTCTTTTGTAACCACGACTTAGTGTGGCTACGTTGAACTCACTGTTGAGAAGCTCAACAAGGTACTCCACATGGGGTGTCTTACCGGTTCCTCCTACAGTGATATTGCCCACAGAGATCAAGGGGAGATTAAAACCGGAGGACTTAAGAAAAGCATTGTCATAGAGGCTGTTCCTGATCCAGATTACCAGGCCGTAGAGCCAGGAAAAAGGGATCAAAACGACCTTCCAGGTATTGCCACCGGTTTTATTCATGCTAAATGATACGATATCACAGGTAAGCTAGCGACTCGCCAATGCTTAATGCAGCTCAATTTCATATGGCATGATGGCCTGTATGCCATGCATGTTCCGGATTTCCTGAATCTTTTTGTAATGGCGGTACTCTTCACCAAGTTCACGTTGCAGGATACGATTCGTCCTCACCATGGAATTTCCTGTAAGCTGGTTCATAATGGCTGTCATGGGATCTTCCAGCCTGGGGAGCGACTGAATACGATAGTTCTCCAATCCGGCCATTTCAGCAGCCACTTCGATGGATTTTTCCAGTCCGCCATACATATCAATCAATCCCAGCTCCAGGGCATCTGATCCGGCCCAGACACGTCCCCCTGCAATGGCATCGATCTCATCGTAAGATTTGCCCCGTCCATCGGCGACGATATTCACGAAATTGATATAGAAATCATCAATCATTTTCTGAACAATCAGACGCTCCTCAGGATCGAGCGGGTCCATGGTGGTCAGGAGATTGGCATTTTCATTTGTTTTTACCACATCGGTGGAGATACCAATTTTGTCATTCATCAGCTTTTGCAAATTGGGAAACAGCCCGAATACACCTATGGAACCGGTAATGGTGCCCTGTCCGGCCAGTATGGTATCGGCAGGCGCTGCAATGTAATAGCCTCCCGATGCGGCAACATCGCCCATGGATGCGACTACCACCTTTTCTTTGGCTGCCAGCATCACTTCCCGGTGTATCACATCAGATGCGGATCCACTTCCACCACCAGAGTTGATCCGGAAAACGATGGCCTTCACGGACTTATCTCTACGGGCTTTCCGTATGGCCTTGGAGATGCGTTCCGAACTGATATAACCCTCACCTGCATTTCCATCTACTACAGTGCCCATGGCGTAGATAACTGCCACTTTATCTTTGCTGTACTCTTTCTTCTCCTTCACCGGAGCATCCTTATAGTTCTTCAGCGACACAGCTTCCAGGTCGTCCTTCTCTTCTACCCCCAATTTCTCTTTCATCAGGGTCAACATCTCATCATAATAGATCAGACCGTCGATCATGCCTGTCTCAAGCAGCTGATCCGAGTCAAGGCTTGCCAGGTCATCGGCAATCTGGTTAAGCTTCTCTGCAGAGAGGCCACGACTCACAGAGATATCATCTATGATCTTACCCCAGAGGGCCCCAACATATCCTTCGATCTGTTCTCTGTTCTCCTCGCTGAGATCATCTCTCAGAAAGGGTTCCACCGCCCCTTTATAGCTACCGTGCCTGATCACCTGCATCTCTACCCCGACCTTCTCCAGGGCTTTTCTGTAGAACATCACTTGAGCGGACATCCCGTTAAACAGGAACATCCCTTCCGGAGTCATAAAGATACTATCGGCCACAGAGGCCAGGTAATAGGATTTCTGGGTATAGGCATCCGAATAGGCATAAATAAATTTCCCGCTCTCTTTAAAATCCAGCATGGCCTCCCGGATTTCTCCCAGGGTGGCGATTCCAGCAGAAACAGCACCCAGTTTCATAAAGATTCCTTCGATATTATCATCAGTTTTGGCCTTTTCCAGGTCATTAAGAATCTGATTCAGTCCCATGACTTCGTCATACATGAAATTGCCGGAAAACAGAAGAGCAAAAGGATCCTCATTTGCGCGGTCCAGAATCTGTGCATTGAACTTGGCCACTAGAAGGGAATTCTCTTTGATTTCCACCGGATCCTTGGAAGTGGAGGCAGCTACAATACCCATGAAGATCAGAAAAACCAGTATGGTCATGATAACCAGGCCAGTAATGGTTGCCAGAAGGCTACTCAGGAAATTTTTCATATCAGCAAATTTAGAAGCAGCAATGTACTAAAAATGTGCCTGATAATAAATACCTTAGTTTGAAGAAAGCATGAACCTGATTTACCTTTCACTGGGAAGCAACCTGGGCAACAGGAAGCAACATCTTGATGAGGCTTTAAAGCTGATTCAAAGCAAGATCGGCGGGATTGAAAGTGTCTCCCGCTACTATGAGTCGGAGCCCTGGGGTTATTCCAGTGCTTACCGGTTCTGCAATTGCTGTCTGTCACTTCGGACCACCATGGATCCGCTTCATCTGATGGATCTCTTGCTGGAGATCGAACAAGCTTTGGGCAGGCAGAGAGAAGGCCTGGGCTATAGCGATCGGGTGATAGATATTGATATGCTGCTCTATGGCGAAAGCCGGCTGAACCATCCCCGGCTAAGCCTTCCGCATCCTTCCATGGGAGACAGAAGGTTTGTACTGGCTCCCCTGGCCGAAATCGCACCCGAACTGATTCACCCTGTGACCGGGAACAGCATCAGTAAAATGTTGCAGGTATGTGCCGACCAAAGTGAGGTGGTCCCAATGCCTTAAAACTATTTCCTAAGAAGATCTTCCCAGAACATATAGAAGCCTGTATAGATGACCGACCAAAGCAGGTTGGCACCAATCAGGTAGAGGAACTTGGTTTTGGAGGTGCGATAATACCTGACCACCAGGAAAACCCCAACAGGGATGGACAGCATGAAGGGAGTGATCAGGGCAATTCCGACCAATCCGTATTTTTGTTTGATTCCTACGATCCGCCGGTTTCTCCTGGTGAAGATCTTTTTCACCTGTTGTTCATCTGCCAGAATTTTTCGGTTCGATCGTCTGAATATCCGTTTCCACCAGGAGAGCAGTTTTTCGGAGAGAAAAGCGAAAAAGTAGATTCCGGCTATGCCTCCCACATTGGTCCAGAGAATGGTTTCAGCAAAACTGAATTCAAACTTAACGATGACCAGGGGAAAGGTCGCTGCGAACTTAAAGGAACTAAAGAGTATGGTAAGTATTATCTGTACCAAATCACACGCGTTTTTAGTCAATTAAACCTTCATCTGCGAAACTAAAATAGGACTTATCTGCAATAATTACATGGTCCAGTAATTTAATTTCGAGCATTTCAGCTGCTTTTTTCAATTTCCGTGTGATTTTTACATCAGCATCACTGGGTTGCTTATTGCCCGATGGGTGGTTGTGACAGACGATGATAGAGGAAGCCAGGTTGTCCAGTGCTTTCTTCAGGATAATCCTTGTATCGATGACCGTTCCTGAGAGTCCTCCCTGACTTACCTTATATTTTCCAAGAACCCTGTTGGCCCGATTGAGCATCAATAACCAGAACTCTTCATGTTCAAGGTCGCCCATCAGGGGATGAAAAATCTTGTACACTGTTTCGCTTGATTTCACCGCTACTTTATCAGAGTGCTGTACACCGGCCCTTCTTCGTCCCAGCTCCATGGCGGCCAGAATGGACGTTGCTTTTGCAGGTCCCACCCCCTTGATCCGGACCAGCTCGCCGATCCCTTGCCGTCCCAGCTCTTGCAGGTTGTTCCCGGCACTTATCAGGATTTGCCTGGCAAGCTCCACTGCTGTCATATGTCGCGTTCCGGAGCCCAGTAAAATGGCAAGGAGTTCTGCATTGGAAAGATATTGTATCCCGTTGGCCATCACCTTTTCCCTGGGGCGATCCTCCACTGCCCAGGTGGTCAGGGCCCGTGAATTGTACTTGTTCATGTTCCTGTTTTATTCTTTAATATGCCAGAACAGGAAACATCAGTGCAGAGAATCCTTCTCCTCCAGTGCCTGAGTATTAAATTAAAAAAGGCCATCCACGGATGTGGACGGCCTTCAAATATCATGTATGTGATTTAGCCTAGAGGCTGCTCACGTGTTTTGCAAGCTTAGATTTGAGGTTGGATGCCTTGTTCTTGTGAATCACATTGTTCTTGGCAAGCTTGTCAAGCATGGATACAACCTCTGAATACTGCTCAGTGGCGGCCTCCTTATCGGTGGTGTCACGCAGTTTCTTAACGGCGCTCCTTGTGGTCCTGGCGTAGTACTTGTTTTTTACACGCTTCGACTCTGTTTGCCTGATCCTCTTCTTCGCTGATAAATGATGTGCCATATCGCCTTATTCTTTATTTGGGGATGCAAAAATAGTGATTAATTTGAATGATACAAACAAAGACGGCAAAAATAAACAGCTATTTGCATAGCTTTTTGGTGCTTATGAATATTGCTGCCACGTTGGCAACTGATATCAACAGGATCAGACCAAGGGCCGTACCGTAAATAATGCCATGAAGTGAGGGGGAAATATTTAAGCTCCAGGCCTCTGCCGTTTCATGAAGCTGCCCGGCCAGGAGGGAGGTAAGCAGCAGGGAAAGACCGGTGATTCCCGCCATTAACAGAAACAGAAGCAGGATGTAGGGTCGGCTGATCTCCCGGTAATGGAAGCCAAGTTTATTGAGCCTCCTGATCTTCTCAGAGGAGCGGCTTATCATTAACTGGAGGCTAAGCAGGAATACCAGGAAGGCCAGGCCGATAATAATGGCTGCAACGATTACCAGGAAGCTGATAACAAATTTGAGAATGATATTCATTCGGCTGCTTTTTAGCTTCTCCCTGATGGTATCATATCCTTTCTCTTCAAGAAACCTGATGATGTTGGGATCGGTGGGGTCCTTTGATACAAGGATGATCTGTGAGGGATCGTTCTTATTAAAGTAGCCGTATTTCTCATTGGCCCACTCCAGGAAGTCGAGGGGAACCAGTATGGAACTGACGCGGTTGCTGAAACCAACGATTCGCCCATTGTAGTCGTCATAGTTTCCACGGCCCTGACCCTGCAGCCTTAATTTGAAGTTGATCATTGAGAGTACTCCCTTGGGAATCTGCGGGAGGCCCTGGCTGGGCGCAAAGCCAAAATTATAGAGGTTCAGGTAGTCCTGCGGGATGATTACGGGGATGGTGCCCTTCTCAGGATCCCATTGCCAATCATCAGATTTCACGTCGATGAATTCGTCGGGGATTGCCTCAAAAAACAGATCGGTAATGAAATTAGGGACTTGCTCACCCTCGGTGTAGGCCTGGACAGGAAATTCGTTGGAATTGAATGCGGCCACCTGGTCGGCAAAGGGCTGGGCTTCGATCTCGGCAAACTCTTCTTTAGTGAAACCTCCCACGGTCAGCCCCAGTGTATTGCCAATGTTTACCTTTTTGTTGATCACAATATACTCAGGATCAAGCAAGTCGCGGTTTTCAGAAAGAACCACTTTGATATCCATATAAAACTGGATGCCAGCCAGCAAGAGAACAAATCCTGCCAGGGTTCCCAGGAAGGCCCCCAGAAGGTGTGCTCTGCTGTGATCCTTCCACAATATCTGATAGAGGAGTCTCATAGCTTCAGGCTAACATCAGCGTTTGGAAGTCCTGTTTCATTCAGTGAAGTGAGGATCAGCCCAGCCTTCCTGGCTTCACATTCTTCACGTATCAGATCGTAAGCTGTCAGTCTGTTTTCATGATCCATGTGGCTGAAACATTCATCGGCCAGCAGGAAGTTGAAGGGTTGACACAGGGCACGTATAATGGCCACTCGTTGCTGCTGTCCAAATGAAAGAATGCCAGCTTTTCTATGCAAAAATGGTTCAATCCCCAGCGCACGGGCCATCTCGGTGATTCTCTCCTCCGTATGATAAGCGGTCATATTGTTTTTCAGCCTGATATTTTCGAGGGCCGTCAGGTCATCAAACAGCTCAAGCCCCTGGAAGATAAAGGAGAGTTTGCTTTTCCTGGTCAGGGACCAATCCCTGGGGGTAAATGAGACAAGCTCACGGTCATCCATAAAGACAACTCCCTGGTAGTCGGTACGTATTCCATAGATTACAGAAAGCAGGCTGGTTTTTCCCCTTCCGGAAGGAGCTTCGACCACATAGCTTAAGCCCTGTTCCAACAGCAGAGATTCGGCCTCCCATACTTCCGAGCCGGAAGTATCCTGCTCCAGCATGGGCAGGGGAATCATTTTTTCGAACCGGATGGTCATGCACTAAATTTCAGATCTGGCAGACTATTCCGGAGTGTCAACCATTTTCATGATGGTATAGAGACTATTCTCCGAGGGATTACTGGTCTTCACAACGACTTTGTTCTGGTAGTTGCCGGCACAGATACCCAGGTAATCAAATGGATCGGTAAAACGCGTGACCCATTGCTGTGCCTTTGGCTTCTGCCCCAGCAATCCCTGCACTAAAGCAGGATATTCGGCCAGGTCGAGATTGACAAACATGCCAAGCGATCCAGTTGTAAAGTCACCAAACCTGGAGCTGGTCAGGGGTGTATCATGGGTTCCGCTCTTAACGGCATCCTTGTACCCTTTTGCATTGGTAACCACCAAAACATCGTTGATGATACCACTGTAGATTTCATTGCCCTGAAAATTGATGATGAAGAAATCACCCTCTTCTTCGACAGCGGCAAGCCCCTGGACCGTCTCCATCAGTTTTTCCTGTAATGCCTTTCCATTCACTCCGATTCCCAGGTAAATTTCCAGGGGGATCATGGCTTCTCCTTCCACGCCGTTAATGGCAATGGTAAAATCACCTGAAATAGCTTCCAGCAATTCCTCCATCTTCATTCCGGTGGCCTTTTCCACCTTAGTACTCATGGTGTCAATTTCCGGTGGCGCGAATTTTTCTATCATCTGCTGTGTTTTTGCCAGGTCCATAGATCCCGCAACAGCAATCAGCAAGTTGCCTCCCGGTGCCAGGTTCAGCATATCTTCATTAAGGGCAGGCTTCATAACGAGGAACTCTTCAATGTTCTTTTCTACCTCTTCACTGAAGTGGGTCTCCCCGTTAATGTTCATCACACCATCTGCAAAGTCGATGAAGACCTGTGCATAATTATGGTAGAGGGCAATCGGGAAATCAGGCATATCGTCACCAATAAATTTTTCAAGAATATCGAACATTTCGTTGGAAGAAACCCACAAATTAAGGTCCTTCATCTTCCCAAGGAAATCCTTAAAGTCAACCAGGCTGGTGATGGACTCTTCCTTGACCGGACTGAACATTTCATCAAGTGTTTCAGTGAAAAAGGATGTTTCGAATTCATCAGAATCAGGTGAGGCCAGTACAATCATCTGCTTGTTGTTCCAGCCAATGATCCCTTTATTGTCCGGCTGAATCCAGGAGTATACCTCATTTGTCTCAATTTCCTCAGTGACGCCTTCTTTGATCTTGGAAAGGATGCTTTCAAATTTCTTCTGATCTTTCATACCGCTTACCACACCAATGATGGGAGCCTTCTCCTCCATTTTCACAAATACATAGGCATATTCATTCATCATTAGCCCGGTACTCAGTGGGTTTTCTAAAATCTGTTCCCAGATTTCATCTTTTACCCTCTCCTTGATGGATGCAAAAGTGTTGATTTTACTTTTGGAGTGGATCTGCATGGGATGGAGCGTGACCACTGCAATGGCGTCATCCGGAATACTGTGTACAAAATCAGGCGCCTTTTTGGAACAGGAAGAGAGAACCACAAGGGCCGCCCATATGAATACAATAGATAATCTTTTCATGGGAATTCTATTTGAACTGTTTGAAGCAATAAATATACAACATTAATGGTTGCGGGCATTTAAAAGAAATAGCGTACACCGATACCTCCTCCAAAATAAAAGCCGAGATCGGGGAGCAGGCTCAATCCGGGAGCTATTTCCGCAAAAATATCCACCGGGGAACCCTCAAATTGGTAAGCCATGCCAAAGGGTACACGAATACCCAGGCCCAGGTCGGATGAGAATGCGATATAGGCACCTCCTCCAAAATAGACTGGAAGCGCACCCTGATTTACAGTTAGAAGTTCATAATTGTGAATCAGGAAATCGGACTGCATGTGGAACCACCCGACACCAGAAAAGGACCAGGCAACGGCTGCATCAATGGCTGTCCTTTCACTGGTCCACAGTTTGGCACTCAGACCGGTTGGTTCACCAAAAACAAGTCCGAGTCCCAGTCCTTTGTCCTGTGCATACATGCCTATAGAGAAAAGGGCTACAATTGAAAGAAGAATTAGTTTTTTCATGGTTTATAATCAATCATTTGAAGGAAGTGGACTAATCCTGGTTTAGAACATTCCACAACTCAATGTATAACGGAAAAATGGTGAATTTGTTTCTTATTTTTTCCAATTACCAGGTCCGGTCCTTCAGGTAGTCATCCAGGTCAGCTTTTGACATGGGTAGCTCCTCAGGGTTGCTCTCCACCCATTCCAGAAAGGCCGTTTTGATTTCATCGCTCCACCGGCCATCGATTTGTCCGGGTGTGTAGACTCCCTTCTTGAGCATTTCATGTCCAAACATATCACGCAGTATGATAAATTCTGCTCGTATCACAAGCTCCTCAGCAAGGTGTGCCGGAATGAAGAGAACACCTGTTTTTTTGGCCAGCACCACATCACCGGGGAACACCGTGGCCCTTCCGATTCGGATGGGGACATTGATACCCATCAGCATAGATTCCATCAGGTAGGAGGGATCGAATCCCCTTACAAAAGCATTGAATCCTTCGATTTCGGCTAGTCCTTCCATATCGCGCGATCCGGCATCGAAAACAACCCCGTTGCCCGAATTGGCATAGATGGCATTGCCCAGGTTATCACCGATCAGTGTTCCATCCACCACCTTCCCAAATCCATCGGCCACATAAACATCGCCTTGTTGGAGTGCATCAATGGGCCAGGAGTTCATGGCACCAACACGACCCGATTCGTGTCCTTTTTCTGTGAGACGATCCATCACCTCAGGCCTCTTGGGCATATACTGGGCAGTAAGCGCTCTTCCCACCACAGCTTGATCCTCATGAAGGAGAACCCAGTTGCCTTCAAACTGATTGTGGTATCCTTTGGAACGAAGCACTCCCCATGCCTCTTCAATGGACACCTTCTTCATTCTCTCGAGGATCTCATCAGCTACTTTGGGCCTGCCATCGTCGAAGCGCTCCCCACTCCATTCACTGGTGTAATAGATTAGCTCATCTGCGGTATTGAAGAATTGAGCAAAGGAATTCAGACACAGGGCAAGAAGGAAGGCTATTGTAAGAATCAGGGATTTTTTCATGGAAAAAAAGTTAGTGCTTATTGATTTAGTGTTTCAAAGGATCAGAGGGTTAGGGTGATTCGGGTGCAGGGACGATGCTTTCAGATTTACGGCGCCACCAGGTGGCCAGGGAGCTACCTGTAATATTCATCATGGGCCCGAACACTGCAGGTGCCAGGCCAATGGTGGCTACGCGCCCCATCTGCAATGCTATTCCCGAGGCCAGTCCCCCGTTCTGCATCCCCACTTCCAGAGCAATGGTGCGGCATGATCTCTCATCCATCCGGGCCAGTTTACAGATCCAGTAACCCAGGAAATAGCCTGCCGAATTGTGCAGCAAACATGCCAGGATCAGCAACAAACCGATATCCAGCAGGCTATCCCTGCCAGCCGCTGTAATCACCAGAATAATTGCTCCTATTCCTGCCATAGAAACCAGGGCTGTCACTTTGTTCAGTACAGATTTCTTATCTCCTTTAAGTTTTGAAAACAGATGGGCAGCAATAATGGGCAGCATAAGGAACCAGGCCAGGTCCCTGGCAAACTGCAGCAGGGCAGCGCCGAATTCTATCTCTGAGGTTTGGAAGAGGATCAGGTTTTTACCTGCTATGATCAAGAAGTAGACCAATGCCTGGATGATTTTGCTTTTGAGTTTTTCATTGCCGTAGGCCAGGGTATTGAACATCAGGCCTGCCACAATGGGCAGAATGACCATGTTGATAATACTTAGCATCATTCCCCAGAAATCAATGGGCACAAATTGTCCCGCCAGCAATTTCATCAAGGCCGGGGTGATCAGTGGGGCCAGCATGGTGGCGACGGCGGTCAGGGTGACCGACAGGGCCAGATTGGCTTTGGCAATAAAGGACATTACGTTGGAGGCCAGTCCACTGGGAGAGCAACCCACCAGGATGATCCCGGCAGCTATTTCTGGAGGGAATCCAAAAGTGGTGGCAATGGTGAAGCCGATAATGGGCATGATGGTAAACTGGAGGCCAAGTCCAATCAGCACCCCCTTTGGCATTTTAATTACCCCGGCAAAATCCCGGAAACTCATCTGCGATCCCATGCCAAACATGATGATCTGGAGCAGGGGCACAATGGTAGCCTTTAGTTCGAAATCACCCCATTTCAGGAAAAGAGAGGGATAGTACATGGAGATGGTGACCGCCGCAAAAATCATGATGGTGTAAGAAAATCCCTTTCCGATAGGAGTTCCTCTTACTCCAAATGCCAGGAAAGCAAAGAATCCGAATAGGAGAGGACCTGTATAAGAGCTCTTTCCGCCGAGGAGTGCCAACAGGAACAGGAGAATGGAGAGGCCCGCAAGGACCAGCAATAATTTGTAAAGGTTCTTTTTCTTCATAGATCGAAAGGGAAGATATAAAGTATTTTAATAATTTGTATGCTATTACCAACAGAACCTATTATGGAATCTCA
>DAOWFP010000126.1 GCA_030637895.1 Bacteroidota bacterium
ACTCCTGAATATGCCAAGTGCGTGGAGATCTCCACCAAAGGTGCACAGAAAGAGATGCTTCTTCCATCCGTGCTGGCTATCGCCGTTCCGGTTGGCATTGGTCTGCTTCTTGGAGTAGCCGGTGTAATTGGATTGCTGGTTGGTGGTCTGACCACCGGTTTCACCCTGGCGGTGATGCTGAACAATGCAGGTGGAGCATGGGACAACGCCAAGAAGTACATTGAAAAAGGAAATTTTGGTGGAAAAGGCAGCGATGCTCACCATGCTGCAGTTGTTGGTGATACTGTAGGTGATCCTTTCAAAGACACTTCAGGTCCCTCACTGAACATCCTGATCAAACTGATGACCATGGTATCTGTTGTTATGGCAGGTCTGACCGTAGCCTTCGGACTCTTCTAGGAACAATACAAGACAAAATAGAAAAAGGGCTGTCTCCATATACGGGGCAGCCCTTTTTACGTGCTAAGTTTCTTATAAGACTATTACTGCCTGATGATTTCACCCTTTCCGGGCAGGTATTTTTCAAGACGAAATTCCTTACCATCAAAAACGCCGTAGGTGAAGTTGCCGATCCAGTCCCCCAGGCAAATCACACGGCAGTTTTCGGCGATACGAATATCATAGGGGATATGGCGATGCCCGAATATAAAGTATTCAATATCCGGGTGCTTTTTGTTTTCCTTTCTGGCAAACTGGAGCTGGTGTTCATTTTCAACCCCCATGAAAGAGCCTAGAGCACCGTGTTTAATACGGCTCTTTTTTGACCACTTGTGGGCAAAGGCCGTGGAGCCATTGGGATGGATACGGGCATAGAACCATTGAATGGTCCTGTTCTTAAATAGCCGCTGTAGAATTCTATAATTCAGATCGCCCGGGTGCAATCCGTCTCCATGTCCCAGAAGGAAGCTGTGTGTGTTCCATTCCCTTCTGACGCCATTGCGATGCACCTTCAGCCCTATTTCAGTGGGCAGGTAATCGAAAACCCAGATATCGTGGTTGCCCGGGATCAGATGAATCTCCACGCCCTCATCGCTCAGAGAGGCCAGAGCACCCAGAAAACGGGTAAACCCACGGGGCACCACCTTTTTGTATTCAAACCAGTAGTCGAATACATCGCCTAACAACCACAGTTCACGGGCATCCTTTCGGATCTCCTCCAGCCACTCCACAAATAGTTTTTCACGCTCCAGGCTTTTGTCCGGTGGCTGCATCCCCAGGTGTAGATCAGAGGCAAAGTATATGAGTTGTCGCTCAGCCATTCGTCTTAGTTCAGCTTGTTGAGTTAGATCAGGTTGTCAAGCCAGGTTTCCAGGTTCCTGCCATACAGGTTCTTGGCCACAATATCCCCTTCCCGGTTTATAAGAAAGGTGGAGGGCAATTCGGAGATGTTGTAGAGGATTGCTGCTGTGGATTCAGGAAAGGAGAGTTCGGAAACATTAATCCACTTGAATTCGTTATAATCCATGGCATTCATCCAGTTAATTTTATTGTTATCCATGGAGATGGCATAGACTTCAAATCCTTTAGCATGGTATTTATTATAGGTGGATTGCAACTGGAGCAGTGCCTGGATGCTGTTGCTGTTCCCGGATGCCCAAAAAGTCACCAGAGTTACTTTTCCTTTCAGGGAGGAGAGGGCAATCTCATTACCATCCCTATCGGGAATGGAGAGATCCAGCATGCCGGATACTTCATCGGCCATATCCAGCAGGGCGTTGAGCTTAGCTTCCTCCTGGAAAGCGGCCTCCCTCTGCTCGACATCTGCCCGGAGCGATTTAGTGAGTGAAGAGTTTGGGTAGCTAATTTCCAGCGAATCTGCTACAGCTTTGAAATATTGCAAGTCGTTCTCCAGATTCAGAACCAGTGTCTCCTCATCATACTTTTGATAAAGGGCATAAACACTTGAAAGTGAACTCATGTGTTCCACCAGGTATTTAATGGTAAAACGCTTTTGCTTGATGACGGCTTGTGCATAAGTGTTACGAACCAGCTCAAATTGAGGATTTTCAGGATCCCCAATGGTACCGGCCACAGCCTGAAGTGAATCAAGGGTAGACCTGGTTTGATCGAGTTGATCTACCAGTAATTGAATCCCTTCCGACTCTTCAGAACCGGTCACTGTGTAATCACTCCCGAATGAGTCATAGTTGCTATTGACGCTTATCTTTTCGCCGGGAGAAACCAGGAGGTTAATAAGCGCTCCATCGTCGTTCTTTAAGATATATAGCTCAGGCTCCTCAATCCCAAGTTTTACGTGGAAAGATCCATCCTTACCGGTCCTCACTGAATCGAGCACTGAGGTACGATTTACATCGAGCCGTTCAAAGGTCAGGCTGATATCTTCTCCTCCACTGATCAGGCCACTAATTTCTGTTTTGGTGCTATTACATGAAAATCCAGTGATGGCCACGATAAGCACGATTATAAATGGGATGCTTCTGTTCATATTAGTTGTTCAATAATTGGTCCAGTTTACTCAATAATTGTTCTCCGTATAAATCTGTCTCTACAATTTTTCCTGATGGATCGATAAGCACATTGAAAGGAACCTTTTCCACGCCATAGAGGTCCACAACCGGGGTCTCCCACCGTTTCAATTCACTTACATGATCCCAAACAAGGCCATCCTCCTCAATGGCGGAGGTCCAGGCCGTAAGTTTATCATCGACCGAAACCTGCAGAATCCTGAAGTTCATCTTCCCAAACTGCTCCCAGGCCTTTAAGAGGGTCGCATTTTCCTCCCTGCTGAGATTGCTCCAGGAGGCCCAGAAGTCCAGTAGAACAAGATTCCCCCGCAGGCTCGACAGTGCCAATGCGGATCCATCAGGGCGTGAAGATACAAAATCGGGAGCTATCTCTCCATTTTTCAACAAAGAGGACTGCTGATCACTCTCCATAAGAAGTTTCGCTTCAGCCACCTGGGCATGCAGCATGCGGACTGCCTCAAGCTCACTGTGGTTCGTCATCAGGGCCGAATCCACAAAGTGATACATCTGAAAATCTGTACTGGGGTGAAACACAGGGATGCCCTGTCCATAAAGGTTGTAGAGGGCGATCAGGATGGCAGGTGATCTTACATTTTCATGAATAAACCGGATGGAATAGTCCTGGAAAACAGAAGTGATGGAATCAAACTGAAGATTCCACTTTAGTTTCAGTTCAGAATAATCGGGAGCAGATACAAATTCCCTGTTTTTACGTGCGATCTCTCCAAGGGCGTCCAGGGCTCTTTTATGTTCTGCTGCAAGGATTTGAAGCAGCGCCGAACCAGGAGATCCTGAGATGGAGTAGGAGTCCTTATTTTCGAGCTGACCTTTGAAGTCAACAGACTCGCCTGGCTCCATTAACAGTGTAACATATCCGGAGGGCCCGTATCTGAGCACATAAAAAGCCACCTGCTTTTGCATAAAGGTGATGGAGAAGTTTCCCGAATCATCACACTTTACCGTATCCACAGGAATGTACTCCCGGGCACCCATCTCCTCCAGTAATATACTTTCTGTGGCACCATCCTGGAGTTTCCCCCTTATTTCGGTCGTATTCTCCCGGTCTTCTCCTCCATGAACGGCAGGAGTCTTTTGTTTGCATCCGGATGCCGAGAGCATCAGAAAGATCAGGATATAGAAGCCTGTCTGTTTGATCATACTATTAAATTTTGCTATAAAAATAGTAAGAATGAAATATGTATGGATTAGTTTCTAATTTTGTATTGAAATTCTTATGAGCAGGAGCCTTTTTTTTGGATCTGATTTTTTGTATTTTACAGTCTAATTCTTTTGTAGATGAGTTACCTGAAGTTTGAAAAAAATGAACTGGTCAATCTGGAATATTCTCTCTCAAGGGAGTTGATCAGATCAAACCGTGCAGGTTCTTATGCCGCCACCACCATTATCGGATGTAACACCAGGAAGTATCATGGTCTGCTTGTTTGTCCATTGGATGAGATGGATGGTGAACACCATGTCCTACTCTCCACACTGGATGCTACTGTGGTACAACACAACAAGGAGTTCAATCTGGGGATTCATAAGTACGAAGGGGATCATTATGTACCCAAAGGGCATAAATACGTTAGAGAATTTGATACCGTAAAAGCTTCCTATCTGGTTTACCGGGTTGGGGGAGTGATCCTGTCAAAAGAGGTCATGCTGGTATCGAAAGAAGAGCAGGTACTGGTCAAATATACCTTACTTGATGCGCATTCAGATACCCTGCTGCGCTTGCAACCATTTCTGGCTTTCCGCAATTACCATGCATTAAGTAAATCCAACCTCTACGCAAATACCAGGTACACAGAGCTTGATAACGGGATCATGTCAAAGCTTTATGAAGGATACCCCGGGCTCTACATGCAGTGCTCCAAGCCTGTAGAATTTGTTTCTGTGCCTGACTGGTATTTCAATGTGGAGTATTTGGAGGAGCAGAAAAGGGGTTATGAATATAAAGAGGACCTCTATGTTCCGGGTTATTTTGAAATGCCCATTAAAAAGGGAGAATCCATTGTATTCTCTGCATCAACCAGTAAAGTCGCTTCTGGCGGACTAAAGAAGAAATTTACATCCGAACTGAATCAACGCATTTCCAAAGATAGTTTAGAAGAGTGCCTTTTGAATGCGGCCCAACAGTTTATTGTTCGAAAAAAAGCAAGCACGGAGATCAAGGCTGGATTTCCGTGGTTCGGGACTTGGGGAAGGGATACATTTATGGCCTTGCCCGGTCTGACCTTAACTACGGGGGATCTGAGCACTGCCCTGGAGGTCATCGATTCCATGGTAGCAAGAATGAAGCATGGGCTCTTTCCCAATACAGCCATAAAGGGCAAACCAGCATTTAACTCTTCAGATGCCCCCCTCTGGTTTATCAGGGCCCTTCAGCTCTATGCGAAATATGATCCGGAGTTTGATATCTGGAAAAAATACGGCTTAGCCATAAAAGAGGTTCTTGAGACTTATCGTCATGGGACTTCGGGAATTATACATATGCTTGACAATGGTCTTATCCACGGGGAGGATGGAGAAAATCCACTTACCTGGATGGATGCGATCGTCGATGGTCGACTGGTGACCCCCAGGCCGGGACTGGTTGTGGAGGTGAACGCCCTGTGGTATAATGCCGTATGTCAGGCGCTTCAATGGTCGGAAAAGAAAGACAAGACTTTTTTTAAATCCTGGAGCCATCTTCCTGAACTAATCCGGGAGTCATTTGTTGATCAGTTCTGGAATCAGGAAAGGGGATACCTGGCCGATTATGTATTTGGTGAATGCAGGGATTTCTCTGTAAGGCCCAGCCAGGTGATTGCGGTTTCGGTCGAACACAGTCCACTTACGTCCGACATGAAGAAATCGATCCTTGATGTAGTACAGGGGGAATTGCTGACTCCTAGAGGATTGAGAAGCCTTTCTCCCAAGAATGAAGCCTATAAGGGGATTTATGAAGGGAACCAGGAAAAGCGCGATCGTGCTTATCACCAGGGGACCGTCTGGCCCTGGTTTCTGGAGCACTATGCCTTAGGAGTTTTAGAGGTGCATAAGAAGACCGGACTTAGCCAGCTTAAGAAAATTTTTGATGGATTTGAAGAGGAGATGAGTAAAAGGGGGATTGGAAGTATCTCGGAAATTTATGACGGGAATCCACCCCATTATGCCAAGGGAGCCATATCACAGGCAACTGGTGTGGCGGCATTGTTAAGAATCAGCGAAATGATAGAAGGATGCGAGTACTGATGTTCGGGTGGGAGTTTCCACCACATATTTCCGGAGGATTGGGGACGGCGTGTTACGGGCTTACGCGTGGCATGTCTGTTGTCCCGGATCTGGATATCCTGTTTGTGGTCCCCAAGGCATATGGTGATGAGGATCAGACCAGAATACAGCTTATGGGTGCGGGCGATGTGACCCTGGACATCAGGAAAGTAAAAGAGCACCAGTTTCTGAACGACCTCTCTTACATTGAAATCAACTCCAACCTGGTTCCCTATACCTCCCCCGAAGAGTATGACGAACTGGTTAATAAGGCAGAGACCAAGGGCAAACGACTTGTTGAGACCACCATGGGCGGTCAGCTTAATTTTACAGGGAAGTATGGTAAGAACCTCTATGAGGAAATTGCCAACTATGCCGTGGTGGCTGGGGAACTCGCACTCAAGGAGGATTTTGACATTATCCATTCACACGACTGGCTCACCTACCCGGCTGGAATTGCGGCCAAACGTGCCTCCGGTAAACCGCTGGTGATTCATGTACATGCCACCGATTTTGACAGGAGCGGGGGAAAAGTGAATCCCACAGTATTCGAAATTGAAAAGACCGGGATGGAACTGGCCGATAAGATTATAGCGGTCAGCAAGCTCACCAGAAATACAGTGATTGAAAAGTACGGGATACACCCCGATAAGGTAGTCACGGTTTACAATGCTGTGGATCCTCTGTCAGATCAGGAAAAACTTCAATTGAAGAGGGGGATCACCGACAAGGTGGTTACCTTCCTGGGAAGGGTTACCCTGCAGAAGGGGCCGGAGTATTTCGTACAGGCAGCTTACAAAGTTCTTCAGAAAATGGACAATGTGAGGTTTGTGATGGCCGGAAGCGGAGAGTTACTGGAAAAAATGATCCACTGGACATCCTCACTGGGAATTTCAGACAGGTTTCACTACACAGGCTTCCTGAAAGGGGATGATGTGTTCAAGATGTTTTCCATCAGCGATGTCTATGTGATGCCTTCTGTTTCGGAACCCTTTGGAATATCTCCCCTTGAGGCTATGCAATCCAATGTACCCTCCATCATCTCCAATCAGTCAGGTGTGGCAGAAATCCTGCAATACGCCCTCAAGGTAGATTTCTGGGATGTGGATGCACTGGCCGATGCCATATATGGGCTCCTGAACTACCCCTCCCTCTCAGAAATATTTAAAAAATATGGTGTTGCAGAAGTACATGATATGAAGTGGGAGAATTCGGGAAAGAAAGTACATGCGATCTATAAAGAATTTGTTAAGTAGATAAATAAGCAACATATGAGAACCATCTGTTTCTATTTCCAGGTCCACCAGCCCTTCCGCTTCAGAAGGTACAGGTTTTTCGATATTGGGAACGATCACTACTATTATGATGATTATTCCAATGAATCGATCCTTCACAAGGTGGCCCAGAAAAGCTACCTGCCTGCCAATGCCTTGATGCTGGATTTGATTCAGAAGCACAAGGGCCGCTTTAAAATCGCCTACTCAATTTCAGGGATAGCCATGGAACAGTTCAGGCTTTATGCTCCGGAAGTGTTGGAGAGTTTTAAAAAGCTTGCCGATACAGGCCAGGTTGAATTTCTTTCGGAAACATATGCGCACTCACTTAGTTCACTTAAAGGGCGGGAGGAATTTGAGCGACAGGTAAAGGCACATGATCAGTTGATCAAGGAGCACTTTGGCCAGGAGCCTAAAGTATTTCGCAATACAGAGCTGATATATTCGGATGAGATTGGTGCCATGGTGGCCGATATGGGATTTAAAGCCATGCTGACAGAAGGAGCCAAACATGTGCTGGGCTGGAAAAGCCCCAACTACCTTTATTGCAATGCCATCAATCCCAAACTAAAACTGTTGCTAAAGAATTTCAAACTCAGCGACGACATTGCTTTCAGGTTCTCCAACAAGGGGTGGCCCGAATATCCCTTGACCGCTGAAAAATTTGTGGAGTGGCTAAATCAGATACCGAAGAATGAAGAGGTAGTAAATCTGTTTATGGATTATGAGACATTCGGAGAGCACCAGTGGAAAGATACAGGGATCTTTGATTTCCTTGAAGCACTTCCAGGTAGTGTGTTCAGTTCGTCACCCTTTACATTCAGCACACCCTCGGAAGTGGCACGAAAACTGCAGGTGGTTTCTTCCGTGAATGTGCCCCATCCAATCTCCTGGGCAGACGAGGAGCGTGACCTGACAGCCTGGCTTGGAAATGAGTTGCAGAATGAGGCATTTGACAAACTCTATTCTCTGGGTGAGAAGGTGTATGAGTCCAACGATGACGGGATCAAACTGGACTATACTTACCTGCAGGTAAGTGATCACTTCTATTATATGTCCACGAAGTTCTCCTCTGATGGAGAGGTACATTCCTATTTCAATCCCTACGACACTCCATACGATGCCTTCATCAATTACATGAACGTTTTGAGTGACTTTGAAATCAGGGTCAATGCTGCTGTTCGCTCCAATATGGATGACGATGTGGCCCGCTTGAGCAAAATTATTAAGGAGAAAGATGAGCAGCTGGAGAAGCTGGAAAACCGGCTGGCTGCGACAAAGAAGCCTGCTGCCTCAAAGCAGACATCTACAACTAAAAAGAGCACTGCCCTAAAACAGACAGCTGCTACAAAGAAGCCTGCCGCCTCAAAGCAGACATCTTCAACTAAAAAGAGCACTGCCCCAAAAAAGACAGCTACAACGAAAAAGAGCGCTACCCCAAAAAAGACAGATTCGGCAAAGAGCCGTTCGACGGGGAAGAAAAGTTAAAAATCTGAAACATATTAGAGAATGAGAAAACCTGATTATTTATTCGAGGTTAGTTGGGAAGTATGTAATAAAGTGGGAGGGATTCATACCGTGATCTCCACCAAAGCACTGAATGTTGTCAAAGAGCTGGCAGATCAATATATCACCATAGGCCCTGATGTTTGGAGAGAGAGCAAGGAGCATCCTGAATTTGAGGAGGACAGCAGCCTGTTCTCCGATTGGAGAGAACATGCAGCCAGGGAGGGTCTCCGGGTGAGGATCGGACGTTGGAAGATTGCCGGATGTCCCATAGCCGTGGTGCTGGATTTCACCACTTTTATTCATCGTAAAGATGAAATATTCAAGATACTCTGGGAGTCCTATAATCTGGACTCCATAAGTGGGCAGTGGGACTATATAGAACCGACCCTGTTTGGCTATGCAGCCGGTCAGGCCATTGATAGCTTCTCCAGGTACTATGACCTGGAAAAGAAGAATCTGGTAGCCCACTTTCATGAGTGGCAAACCGGTGCTGGACTGCTCTATCTGGAAAAGTATCAGCCTACTGTGGGTACTGTATTTACCACCCATGCCACTACGGTGGGTCGATCCATTGCAGGTAACAACCAGTCCCTCTACAGCCAGATGGATCATCTTAATGGCGACCAGAAAGCCAGGGAGCTGAATGTGATTGCGAAGCATTCCCTTGAGAAACTGGCAGGAACCCATGCAGATGCCTTTACCACTGTAAGTGAACTGACTGCAAAGGAATGTCTCCTTTTTCATGAAAGGGAAGTGGACGAAGTCTTACCCAATGGTTTTGAGGATCGTTTTGTTCCCGATGCATCGGCTTTTGATAAGAGCAGAGCACGAGCCAGAGAAAAGATGTTGGAAGTTGCATCCGCACTTACAGGTGATCCGTTGCCTGAGGATACTTTGCTGATGGCCACCAGTGGGAGGTATGAGTTCAGGAACAAGGGGATTGATCTCTTTATTGATGCTTTGGGAGAGCTAAACAGGGATAAGAATTGCCCCGGCAAGGCCGTTGCATTTCTCCTGATCCCTGCCAATCATTATGGCCCCCGCAGGGATCTTCTTGAGTCCATGGGGAACGGTAAAAAGAATGAAGTGTCACAGCATCATCTAACCCACAACCTACATTACGAGGAGCATGACCAGATCCTGAACAGGATCAAAAGCAACGATCTCAACAACACACCTGAAGACAAGGTAAAAGTGATCTTTGTCCCTTCTTACCTGAATGGAGATGACGGAATCTTTAACCTGGCCTACTACGAGGTACTAATCGGGCTTGACCTGACCCTCTTCCCCTCCTATTACGAGCCCTGGGGGTATACTCCGCTGGAAAGCCTGGCGTTCAAGGTACCCACAGTGACCACCTCACTCACCGGGTTTGGACTTTGGGTGAACAATGAATATAAGAAGGAGGTACCCGGAATAACCGTGATTCCCCGGGACGATTTCAATGACGAAGAGGTTGTGAAAGGAATCAGTCAGGCCATATCCAGCAGCTGCCAACATGGAGGCAAGGACAGGGAAACCAATCGTGAGGGTGCACATGCCATCTCCCGGATTGCACTCTGGGACAACCTGATCAAACATTACTGGCAGGCATATGATAAGGCACTGAAGAGTGCCGAAGGGAAGGAGATTGTCTACTATGAGAAGGAACGCATTGAGAAGCTTCCTGAAACTGAGCAGGCACTGGTGGATATTCATCCCCACTGGCGCCGGGTACTGGTTCAGCAGAATATACCTGAAAAACTTAAACCCCTGGATGAGCTCTCACACAACCTGTGGTGGTCATGGACCCAGGATGCCATTGACCTGTTTGCATCCATCGATGCGGAAATGTGGGTTGAGGTAAATGAAAACCCGGTGGAGTTGCTGGAACAACTCCCCTATGAAACCCTGAAAAAACTGGAGACAGACAAGCAGTTTATTCAGAAGCTTCACAAGGTCTATGACGATTTTATGGCCTATATGATGGAGAAACCAAAGGAGGGGATGCCGGGAATTTCCTACTTCAGCATGGAGTACGGGATTCACAATTCATTGAAGACATTTTCCGGAGGATTGGGTCTTCTTGCAGGAGATTACCTGAAAGAGGCCAGCGATTACAACATTCCATTGGTGGGGGTTGGACTGCTCTACAGGTATGGATATTTCAGGCAGAAGATTTCGGCCGGGGGGGAACAGGTGGCACTCAGTGATGCCCAGGATTTCTCCAGGTTACCGGTAACTCCGGTGAGGGATGAACATGGAAACTGGAAGGATATACATATAGTACTTCCCGGGAGAACTGTGTTTGCCAGGATCTGGAAGGTTCAGGTGGGACGAATCCCACTCTACCTGCTTGATACGGATTATGAAGCCAACCAGGAGGGGGACAGGGGGATTACCCATAACCTTTACGGGGGGGATAACGAAAACCGCCTGAAGCAGGAGATTCTGCTGGGTATTGCTGGTATCAGGGCCCTGCGGAGCATTGGACTTGATACAGATCTATATCACTGTAATGAGGGGCATGCTGCTTTTACCAGCCTGGAGCGCCTGAGGGAATTTATACAGAATGGGAACATGACTTTCCCTGAGGCTGTGGAACTGGTACGTGCATCCAGCCTGTTTACCACACATACTCCGGTTCCTGCCGGTCACGACTCTTTCGAGGAGGACCTGCTCCGGACCTACGTGGCCCATTATCCCGAGCGTCTGAATATTACCTGGAACCAGTTTATGAACCTGGGGAGGTTCCATCCCAACCAGAAGCATGAAAAGTTCTCCATGAGTGTGCTGGCAGTGAAACTATCCCAGGAAGTGAACGGAGTGAGTAGATTGCATGGGGAGGTTTCAAGGGAAATGTTTACCGGACTGTGGCCGGGATATATGACTGAGGAACTGCATATCGGCTATGTTACCAACGGAGTACATCTTCCCACCTGGCTGAGCCCGGACTGGAAGGAGCTTTATGAACGTACCTTCGGAGCGGATTGTTTCCAGCACCAGGAGGACCGTAAGATGTGGGAGAAGATCAAAGAGGTTCCGGAGAAGGAGATCTGGGATCTGAAATCCCAGGAGCGTGAGGGATTGATCAACCATATCAAAGAGCGCTTGTCGGTGGCATCCACCAGGATGATGGATAATCCCAGCCAGATGCTGGAGATTTCAACAGCCCTGAATAAGGAGGCGCTGACCATTGGATTTGCACGCAGGTTTGCAACCTATAAGCGGGCTCACTTGTTGTTCAGGGATCTTGAGAGGCTCTCCAGGATTGTCAACAATCCGGAGAAGCCTGTTCAGTTTGTTTTTGCCGGAAAGGCGCACCCCAGGGATATTCCCGGACAGGATTTGATCAAGATGATTGTGGGGATTTCCAAAAGGCCGGAGTTCATAGGAAAGATCGTCTTCCTGCAGAATTACGACATAGAGTTGGGCAAACGTCTGGTACGAGGAGTTGATATCTGGCTCAATACTCCCCAACGGCCACTTGAGGCTTCCGGGACCAGTGGAGAGAAGGGTGTAATGAACGGGACCATGCACTTCAGTGTGCTTGATGGCTGGTGGGCTGAAGGCTACCGTGAAGATGCCGGATGGATGCTGCCCATCGAGCGTTCCTTTGATGACCAGGAACTGCAGGATGAACTGGATGCAGAACGCATCTATACGCTGTTGGAGAACAATATTACCGAAAAGTTTTACAGGCGTGACAAAGAGGATTTGCCGCTTGAGTGGGTTGGAATGATTCGCAATACCATCGCCAGTGTAGCTCCCGAGTTCACCATGAACAGGATGGTCAGAGATTATATTGACAGGTTTTACATGAAGCTATATCAACGCTCCCTTATATTAAAAGAGAAGGATAACCTGATACCCAAAGAGCTTGCCCTCTGGAAGCATAAAATTCTTGAACACTGGAAGAATATCAAGGTGGTAGAATATGATTTTCCCGATGTGACCCGCGAAGAGTTTGTGGTGGGCAACACCTATACCGGGAAAGTGATACTGGATCTGGGTATTCTATCGGCCGAAGAGATTGGCGTAGAGATGGTACATACCCTGAGTGGTAGCGGGCATAAGTCTCAGACCTTCAGGGGAAAAGAGGAGTTCCAGTGTACCCGTGTGGATGGTTCTCTTGCGGAGTACACCTTTGTTCAGAATGTGGAGGAAACCGGAGTATTTGATATTGGTTTCAGAATCTTTCCAAAGCACGAGCACATTCCGCATCGGATGGATTTCCCATTGGTTCGCTGGATCTAATCACTCGCTGCGCGGGTTATTTTATCTCACTCTGGGGATCTCTGTCCGTTGCAGGACCATAGCGGTCCTGGAGGGCAGGTAGAGTTTCAGGTTCTGTTTGAACCCGAA
The DNA here is from genome assembly GCA_030637895.1 of Bacteroidota bacterium. Classification (GTDB taxonomy): domain Bacteria; phylum Bacteroidota; class Bacteroidia; order Bacteroidales. The sequence continues at coordinate 12,869 of DAOWFP010000126.1, forward strand.
GGATCGTTCCACTGTGGTGCGATGAACCATGGTAGTATCGAACCTGCCAAAACCTCCGAATTCAGGTTGGTCAGAGCAAAGCAAGGTGTTGTATTTTCCGGCATCCACAGCAAATCCGTAGTCGGTATAGGAGTTATGCGGATGTAGGTTGAACACAAAGAGCAGTCCTTTCCGTTCGAAGGCAATTACCAGGTCGGCCTGATCTGTCTTCACGTGCATGCATGGTGCATCGTAAATACCAGTTCCGGCCAGCAGACGGATCATCTCCATGTCGAAGTCACCCAACTGGTGGTACTTTAACTCCTGGTTTTCCATAAGGCTCCACTGTCGCCTGGCGTACTGGTATGACCAGTTATTCCCTTCCCTGGGAAAGTCGACCCATTCGGGGTGACCAAATTCATTGCCCATGAAGGTAAGGTATCCGTTCCCCGATGTGGCAGCTGTCATAAGCCGGATCATTTTATGGAGGGCAATCCCGCGGTCCACCACCAGGTTTTGAGCATCCTTGTTCATATGCCAGTACATCTCCTTGTCGATCAGTCTGAAGATAATGGTCTTATCGCCCACCAGGGCCTGGTCGTGCGATTCGGCATAGCCCACGGTCTTTTCGTCGGCCCGTTTGGAGGTAAGTTCTTGAAAAATTTCAGAAACGTTCCAGGCCTCATCGGCCTTCTCTTTGATGGTTTTGATCCAGTAATCGGGAGTGCCCATGGCCAGCCGGTAAGAAAAACCAACACCTCCGTGTTCAAGAGGAACAGCCAGTCCGGGATAACCGCTCATATCCTCTGCTATGGAGAGGGCTCCTGGTCTGATTTCCTGCATCATTTTATTGGCCAGGGAGAGGTAGGTGATGGCATCTTCATCCTGTCCGCCATCAAAATAGAAATCATAAGAGGTAAAATCCCGTTCCAAACCATGATCATAATAGAGCATGCTGGTTACCCCGTCGAACCTGAAGCCATCGAAGCGAAACTCTGTAAGCCAGAAGTTCACATTGGAGAGTAAAAAATGGCTTACCTCATTTTTGCCATAATCGAAGCAGAGGGAATCCCAGGCCACATGTTCCCTCCGGTGATCGCCATGGAAGAATTGAGCCGGATCACCATCAAGTAAGCCCAGGCCCTCGTTCTCATTTTTTACTGCGTGAGAGTGGACGATATCCATAATCACAGCAACGCCGTGCCCATGGGCCTCGTCAATAAGCTCTTTCAGTTCCTCAGGGGTGCCGAATCGGGAGCTGCAGGCAAAAAGATTAGAGACATGGTATCCAAATGAACCGTAATAGGGGTGTTCCTGAATAGCCATTAGCTGCAGCGTATTGTATCCTCCACGGATCACGTGAGGCAATACTCTTTCCCGGAATTCAGAATAGCTACCCACCTTGTACTCTTCTGCGGCCATGCCAATATGAGCCTCATAAATGAACGGTTGGAGCTCTTTGAGATCCGGCAGTGGATTTTTCCACTGATAGGCTTGATCCGGGTTCCATACCTGGGCATCAAAAACTTTGGTGTCGGGGTCCTGCACCACCCGGGTACACCAGGCCGGGATCCTGTTTCCTTCTCCACTGTCCCAGCGGACCAGCATCTTGTAACGATCGCCATGGGCGATCGATCCATCATTCAATGTTAGCTCCCAGTTGCCGTGATCAAGTCGCTTAAAACGGAATTTGTCCTCAACTTGCCAGTTGTTGAAGGTGCCAAGCAGGAATATCTCTGTGGCATGGGGCGCCCATTCGCGCATCACCCAGCCATTATCCAGCTTATGCAGACCGAACCACAGGTGCCCGCTGGCAAAGGATTGTAGTGTGCTCTCACCGGCCAGTGCCTGTTCCCTTTCGAGGGCTTTGTTCATGCGTCTGACTATGACCTCACCATAGGGCTCCAGCCAGGGATCATTCTGTATGAGCAGGGGGGGATTATCCATATGCACATTAAAGTTACTATTTAATTGGAGAGAAAAATGTTAATAGTATTGGAGTATGTCCCGCATAGGATTAATTTTGGGGCTCATTCGAGCAAGGCAAGATGAAAGTATGGTTAATAGATGATTCTTTTTCTCTGAAACGACCGGTAGCCACCATTGGAATTTTTGATGGGGTTCATATGGGCCACCGCTTCATCCTCGATCATTTGAAGGCCCAGGCTGAAGCACACGGGGGTGAGACTGTGGTGGTGACCCTCTGGCCACATCCTCGCATCGTCCTGAATAAGGAATTACACGATTTTAAACTGCTGCATACCCGGGAGGAGAAAATCCGGGAGATGGAACGCTACGGGATCGATCACCTGGTTGTGGTTCCCTTCAACAGGGAGATTGCCTCCCTGACAGCATGTGGTTTTGTTCAGGAATACCTGGTGACCAGACTGGGGGTGGAAGTATTGCTTGTAGGCTATGACAACCGCTTCGGTAAGGATCGCAAAGGAGACCCTGAAGGACTGAGAATGTGTGCCGAAAAGAATAGGTACAGGATTGAAAAGCTTCCTGAATACCAAAGTGAATACGGTGCTGTAAGCTCTTCCACCATTCGGGAATCAATTTTGAGGGGAGACCTGGAAAGTGCTGGCGATAAGCTGGGATATCACTATTATCTCTCAGGAACCATTGTGGAAGGAAATCATATTGGCAGGAAGATAGGATTCCCAACTGCCAATATTCATCCACTGGATCCCTACAAGCTGATCCCAATGAACGGTGTATATGCCATCCATGCCGAGCTAAGAGGAGAGACTTATAAGGGGATGCTGAACATTGGATTCCGTCCAACCATCGATAGTGCCATGGCAGTGAAGACCATTGAAGCACATCTGTTCAATATTTCGGGTGACTTTTACGATGAGGAGGTCGTGATCCACTTTGTAAAAAGGGTAAGGGATGAGATGAAATTCAGTGGTTTGGATGCACTGAAAGAGCAGCTTATAAAGGATAAAGACACCATTCAGAAACTACTTTGAGCAATAAGCATTCGTTAATTTTGCCTCTTCCGATTTAACGATTGGGATTCGTATTTATCCCTGGAAAAGTGTAATTTTGCATTCCAAATTGAAAACGATGGAAACAATGACATATAAAAAGACACTTCCCTATAAGGTGGCTGATATGAGCCTGGCCGAATTTGGAAGGAAAGAGATTGAGATTGCCGAGAAGGAGATGCCCGGACTGATGTCCATTCGCAGGCAGCATGCAAATGCTAAACCGCTGAAGGGATCCAGGATTATGGGTTCACTCCATATGACCATACAGACAGCTGTACTTATTGAAACCCTGGTTGAGCTGGGAGCAGATGTACGCTGGGCCAGCTGTAATATCTTCAGCACACAGGATCACGCTGCTGCGGCCATTGCCGCTGCAGGAGTTCCAGTGTTTGCATGGAAAGGAGAAACCCTTGAAGAGTATTGGTGGTGTACCGCCCAGGCCCTGAACTTTCCGGAAGGAAAGGGGCCCAATTTAATTGTGGATGATGGAGGCGATGCCACCATGCTGATCATTAAAGGTTTTGAAGCTGAGGATGATGTAACTGTTCTGAATGAAGAAGCTTCGAGCCAGGAAGAGGCAGTGTTTTTTGACACCCTGAAAGGGATTCTGACTGAAGATCATGGAAGATGGCACAGGGTTGCATCAGGTGTCCAAGGAGTGTCTGATGAGACTACCACCGGTGTGCACCGTCTCTACCAGATGTTGGAGC